>NZ_JBSFJX010000285.1:0-8539 GCF_053598275.1 Streptomyces sp. NPDC001156
TCGCGAAGCGCTCCGGCAACCGGCCCGTCGACAACCACCCTACGAACCAACCCCCGAGATCACCACGATCTGCTTGACGTCCGTTAGGAACTCATTCAGTGCCGCCATGCGACGTACGCGCGCTGCGACACCACAAACCAGCACACCCTCACGCACACTCCTGCACATCCGAAAACGAACAGCTCCCAACCCCCGTCACGCCCCGGATCCCAGCGCCAGCTCCGCCCAGATCAGCTTGCCGTCCGGTGTGCAGCGGGTTCCCCAGCGGCGGGACAGCTGCGAGACGAGAGGGAGGCCGCGGCCGTTCTCGTCGGTGGTGCGGGGGTTGCGCAGGCGTGGGTGGCTGTCGCTGATGTCGGAGACCTCGCAGGTCAACATCTCGTCGTGTCGAATGAGACGCAGGCCGATCATGCCGGAGGTGTGACACATGGCGTTGGTGACCAGTTCGCTGACGATCAGTCGGGTGGAGTCGACCAGGTGCTCCAGTCCCCACTGCTTCAACTGCCCGGCGGCCAGGGAACGGGCGCGGCCGACGGCGGCCGGGTCCTCCGGGAGCTGCCAGGAGGCGACCCGGTCCGGGCCCAGTGAGCGGGTCCGGGCGAGGAGCAGGGTGACGTCGTCGCCCGGTGTCCGGGTGGACAACGTGTCAATCGCGGCCGAGGCGAGCTCGTCCAGCGGGAGGCCGGGGCGTGCCAGGGCGGTGCCCAGGCGCTGCATGCCGACGTCGATGTCGTGGTCGCGGTCCTCGATCAGTCCGTCGGTGTAGAAGGCGAGCACGCTTCTCTCGGGCAGTACCAGTGTGACGGACTCGAAGTCGACCAGTCCGAGACCCAGCGGGGCCCCGGAGGGCAGCTCCGGGTAGGTGACCTGGCCGTCCGGGCCGATGATCGCGGGCGGCGGATGGCCGGCGCGGGCCACGGTGCAGCGCCGGGTGACCGGGTCGTAGACCGCGTACAGACACGTGGCTCCCGCGGCCGGGATGGCCGGGTCGTGGGGGTCCACCTCTTCGTCGGCAAGGCCTGCGACCAGCTCGTCGAGGTGGGCCAGCAGGGCGTCGGGAGGTACGTCCATGTCGGCGAGCGTGCGCACGGCGGTGCGGAGGCGGCCCATGGTCGCCGCCGCGTTGATGCCGTGCCCGACGACGTCGCCGACGACCAGGGCGACCCGGGCACCGGGCAGCGGGATCACGTCGAACCAGTCGCCTCCGACGCCGTGGTGGCCGTCAGCCGGAAGGTAGCGCCAGGCCACGTCGGCGGCGGCTCCGCCCGTGGCCCGCCGCGGCAGCAGGTGCCGCTGCAGCGCCAGGGCCGCGGAGCGCTCGCGGGTGTAGCGGCGGGCGTTGTCAAGGGCCAGGGCGGCCCAGCTGACGAGTTCCTCGGCGAGGAGAAGGTCGTCCTCCTCGAAGGGCATCTCGTTGTCCCCGCGGACGAACACCGCCACGCCCAGCACGGCGCCCCGCGCATGGATCGGGACGACCATCAAGGAGTGCATCCCGTGCTCGTGGATCTTCCGCACGCGTGCCACGTGCTGCTGGCTCGCCCAGCTGCCCGGGGCGGTGTCCAGCACCGGCTCGAAGTGCGACTTCCCGGTGCGCAGAACGCCGTTGAAGGGCGAGACGGGCGAGACGAAGACCGGCTCTCCCCGCGCGAACAGGGACTCCGGGGCCTGCTGATGGATCGAGGCCAGGCCGCCGCGGCGGAATGCGGGGATGCCCCCGACCTGCGGCCCGATGCGGGCCAGGGACTCGTCGCCGTGCGGAACCGACTCCGCCAAGTCGATGGTCACGAAGTCCGCGATGAGCGGTACCGCGAGGTCGGCCAGCTCCTGCGCGGTGCGCATCACGTCCAGGGTGGTCCCGATGTCCTTGCGGGCCCGGCTCAGGATCGCGAGGCGCTCGTGGGCCCGTTCGCTGTCGGTGACGTCCATGCTCACGGCACAGACGCCCAGGGCACAGCCCTGCGCGTCGTCGAGGCGGAAGATGGAGGCGACCAGCGTGCGTTTCCCGCGTCCGAAGGTCGACAGGAAGGCCCCGTACTCGGTGTGGATCGCCGGGACGCCGCTTTCCAGGACCTGGTGCATGAGCGCCTCGAGCATGTCGGCCTGCGGGCCGGGCGCCGTCTCCGTCAGCGTGCGCCCCAACCGCTGCCGGACGGGGATGCCGTCCTTGGCGCCCTGGGTGTCGTTGACCCAGGTGCAGCGCAGGTGGGTGTCGCGGATGACGACGCCGATCGGCGTGTGGCTCGGCAGGCGCAGCGTGCTCGGGAGCGTCTGCACCGCCGCTCCGCCCGCGCCCCACGAGGAGAACATGACCTTGTCGGTCGCCGAGATGACCCACCGGGCCCGGCCGTCCTGCCCGGTGAGCAACGACACGCACAGGCGCACGTCGATGGTGTGCCCGTCGCGGTGGCGTACGTCGACGAAGCCGGACCAGTGGCCCTGGGCGCTGCTCTCTGCAACGACCGCCGGCGCCTTCTCCCGGTCCTCGGCCGCCGCGAGCAGGACGGCACCGGACCGGCCGACGACGTCGGCGGCGGAGTAGCCGACGAGCCGCTGGGCGGCCTGCGTCCAGCCGACCACCGTTCCCTCCGCGTCGAGCAGGGCTATCGCCGCGCCCGCCGTCTGGAAGGCCGTCTGGGCCGCCGCGAATATCGCTCTTGTAGGGCTGTCCATCGATCGTCCTCTCCGTCTCCCCTGCGCTGAGGTCTGCCAGGGGCCCGGTTTCCCTGCGCTGAGGTCCGCCAGGGGCACGGCCATCACGCGCGCCGCACACCGGCCGCAGTGGTGGCGCATTCGTCTAGGACTGCGGCGCGTTTTTGGTGTGTGCCGGTGCGCCGGTGCCCCGGCAGCGGCGTCGCGAGCAGGGATCCGGTGGGGCGCCGACGAGGGCACCCACCGATCTGCATGGTGTAAAACATCCAGATTCAGGAAGTATTCCATCATCTCGAAAAATAAGAAGTGCAGATCAGAGCCTATTTTCTTCTCGGGTGTATGATGGGTTTCATCTAGCTTCTGGGCGGCGACGGCCGCTCCTCGGAGGGAGGCCCGGCATGGGACACTCACAGGCGGAGAAGGCGGCGTCCCGGGAACGGGTGCTGCGGATCGCGGCCCGCAAGGTCCGCGCGGAGGGCATCACCCGCCCCGGCATCGCCGAACTGATGAAAGAGGCGGGTCTGACGCACGGCGGCTTCTACAAGCACTTCTCCTCGCGCGAGGACCTGATCAACCAGGCGGTGACCGAGGCCCTGGTCGAGGGCACCGCGAAGATGGAGCAGGCCGCCCGGAAGAACGAGAAGGAACCGCGCACCGGCCTCATCGACAGCTACCTGGGCAAACGGCACCGTGACGCACCGGCCACCGGCTGCGCCCTGGTCACGCTCGGCGCCGCGGCCGGACGCGGGGACGAGGGCTTCAAGGAGGCCTACGAGAAGCAGGTCCGCTCCTATCTGGACCTGATCGCCGGTCTCGGCGAGGACTCCAAGGAGGCCCGGTCCGAGGCCATGCTCACCCTCAGCGCCCTGGTCGGCGCCACCCTCATGTCCCGGGCCGTCGCAGACTCCGGCCTCTCGGACGAACTGCTCATCAACGTCGCCGACCAGCTCAAGCGGCACGCGGCACCGGCCCCTGCCCCTGCCCCTGCCCCTGCCCCTGCCTCCTGATCTCACCCCCGACGCGGCTCCCCGGCCGCGCCTGCCGGCCGCGGCACTCACGGGAGCCCTGAGCTCCGCCGCGACCGAAAGGCGCGCCCGGCCTCTTTCCGGCCGAGCGCGCCTGTCCCTCGTGTCGAAGTCCGCCGGCCGATGACCGTCGCCGGGTCCTGACCTCGGCGTCCCGGTCATCGGCCGGCACCACGAACTCCGCTTCGAACTCCCCCCGCCTCAGCCCGGATTCGGGCACTCAACGCTACTCCGCGACCCGCTTGCCCAGGTCCAGTTCGACACCGTCCGGCTGCTGCAGGCCACCCTCGAACAGACGCCTGACCCGGTGCTCGTTCTCCGGTCGTCCCGCCGTGCGGAAGTAGGCGGAGAGGGCTGCACCGAACTCCTCGTCCGGGATGCGGGTGCTCCCATCGACGAGGGCCTTGGTCTCGGCCACGGCAACCTTGTCGAACCCCGCGATACGGCGGGCGAAGGCATCGACGAAGCCGTCCAACTCACCTTCGGGCAGGACCCGGTTGACGTAACCGTACTCGGCCGCCAGCTGCGCCGGGAAATCATCCGCCCCGAGCAGGATCTCCATCGCGCGACCCCGGCCCACCAGCCTGCCCAGCTGCCCGGACGGGTTGCCGCCCGGCACGGCCCCGACGCCGACCTCGAACTGCCCCAGGACGGCGTGGGGTCCGGCGAAGCGGATGTCCGTCGCCAGGACGAACTCGCTTCCCGCTCCTCGGGCGCGCCCCTCGATCGCGGAGACCGTGACGGCGGGGACCCTGCCGAGGCGGATGAGGTTGTCCACGTACGGGTGAAGTCCCGTGGGACCGGGCTTCATGGCGGCGATACGGGCTCCGTCCGCCAGGACGTCGAAGTGCGCCATGAAGAAGTCGGGGTTGGCGCTCCGGAAGACCACGACGGTCAGATCGGGAGCCTGCTCGATGCGGTCCACCAGGGCGGAGAGCTGCTCGATCGTGTCCACATCGATGAGGTTGACCGGGCCGTTGGAGAAGGTCACCTGCCAGTAGGACGGGGTCACTTCGCTTACCTGGAACTGCAGTTCATCACTCATGAGTCAGAGGCTAGCTGAGTACTCTATTTAAAGCTAGCTGCACTTGCCTGGCCGGAGATCCGAGTTGGCGGGATGTCATGGCGTCCACCTTGAAGTGCTGGCATCCCACGGATCGCACGATAGGCCGCACACGTCAAGGACGCGTACCGAACATGAACATTAACTCCACCAGACTTGCAAAAATCAATCCAGCACAGCATTCTGGCTCCGCCACAGGATGTTGCACATCATCCTGATGGGTGTCCGGACCGACGGGAACGCACGAAGGCGTTCCCGCGCACCACTCGTCCCCACCGGAGATCGTCGTGAGTCCTTGCCCTGTCGCGCTGCCGCTCGCCCCCGACACCTACCGGGCCGTACTGCGGGAGCAGGTGGCGGCGTTCGAGCTCCTGCTGCGCACCGCCGCCCCGGACACCCCGGTGCCCACCTGCGGCAGCTGGAACCTGCAGGACCTGGGCACCCATCTGGGCCAGGCGTACCGCTTCGCGGCGACAGTGGTGCGGACCGGCCGCCCGTCCCGTGAGCAGTTCACCCCGGCGGACGGGGAGCCGGTCGCCGACTGGTACGCCCAGGGCGCGAACGTGCTGCTGACCGCCCTGGAGGAGGTCGATCCCGCCGCACCGTGCTGGGCGTTCGGCATCGACGACGCGGTGACGGCGCTCTGGTTCCGCCGCGTGGTCATGGACACCGCGGTCCACCTGGTCGACGCCCAACTGGTCACAGGGGCCGAGGTGCACGTCGATCCACTGATCGCGGCAGACGGCGTGGACGAGGTCTTCGACCTGATGGTTCCCCTCGTGTGGGGCCGCGGCGAGCCGAAGCCGCTGCCCGCGTCTGTGGCGCTGCGCAGCACCGACACCGGACACGGCTGGCTGATCCAGCCGGGCGACGTTCCGCAGGCCCTGCCGGTGGACGCGGGGTCCGCGGCCGCCACGGTGGAAGCCACAGCGATGGAGCTGCTGCTCGCCCTGTGGAAGCGGCAGCGCGCGAACCCGGAAAGGATCAGCGGCGACCTCACCACGGCCGACGCCCTGCTGACGGCCACGCTGACGCTCTGACCACTGAAGTCGCCGCCCCGGAACGGCAGTCTCCTCCGGGCCGAACAGCGGCTTCACCACGCACCGCACATCGCACTCCGCCGAGCCGGCTGCGCACGCACCTCCGCGCTCCCGCCGTCTCGGCTCTCCATCTCAGCTCTCTCCGAGCGAACCCGACAACCCCAGGAGCTCCACCATGTCAGCAAAAGTCCCGCCGCACTCCCGGCGGACATTCCTTTCCGCCTCGGCCGCCGCGGTCGCCGCGGCGACTGCCGGATCCATCAGCTTGTTCTCCGGCCGCTCGGCTCAGGCGGCGGAAGCAGGGTCTCGCCGCGGTGTGACGGGCCCCGGCACCGTCTCCGAGGCGCCCAACCTCCCGGCGGGTTTCACCAAGACGTTCACCAGCCGGTTCGTCCAGGCGGGCGGACTGCGCCAGCACGTGGTCGTCGGAGGTCAGGGGCCGGCGCTGCTGCTGGTGCATGGCTGGCCCGAGACCTGGTACGCCTGGCGCCTGCTGATGCCGGCGCTGGCCAAGGACTTCACGGTCATCGCCGTCGACCAGCGCGGGCGAGGGCTGACCGACAAGCCCCAGGACGGATACGACACCCGCACCCTCGCAGGCGACCTGGCAGCGCTGATGGACGCGCTCGGCCATGAGAAGTTCGCGGTGGTCGGTCACGACACCGGCATGCCGATCGCCTACGCGCTGGCCGCCGATCACCCCGAGCGGGTCGACCGCCTGGTCGTCTCCGAGGCTCCCCTGCCCGGCATCAGCGACTCGCCGCCGGTCTTCGGCCCCCAGTGGCTCAACGACCGGGTGTGGCACATCGGCTTCAACCGGCTCACCGAGGTGAACGAACTCCTCGTCAGGGGACGGGAGGACATCTTCTTCGGCTTCGAGTTCGACGTGAACGCCGTCAAGAAGCTGCCCGGCTACGCCGTCGACTACTACGTCGGCGGCCTCACGTCCCGCGACGCGCTGCGCGGCAGCTTCAACTTCTACCGCGCCCTGGACACCACCACCGCACAGAACGCGGCACGCCAGAAGGCCGGCCTGCTCACCCTTCCCGTCCTGGCGATAGGCGGAGAGGAGAGCATCAAGGACGGCGCCGGGGTCACGATGAGCCGCGCCGCACACGATGTGCAGACCGTGGTCATCCCGAATTGCGGCCACTGGGTTGCCGAGGAGGCGCCTGACGAGATGCTCGCGGCGCTGACCACCTTCCTGGCCCCGTACCGCGACGGGAACGGAGCGCACGTCCCCGCTCCACGGCGTAGTTCCGGCAACTGACCGGTTCGGACACCTGCGCACCGTGGGGCCGAGTGGCTGTTCCCAGCCCACTCGGCCCCACCAGTTGCGCGTGGTCGTCGAGACCTACCGGCGTTCGGAGGCGGCCGGTGCGGGGCGCGCGGCGCTCACCTCCGGCTCGGTGGAAGGCACCACGGACGTACGGCGCTTCGCATGGGCGTGGCCCGTCAGAAGCAGAGCCCCGACGGCGAGGTACGCCATGCCGATGTAGACCATCGCCGTCCAGCCGTGGGCCTCGAACACGGCGATGCCGACGGCCGAACCGATCGCCCCGCCGGCGAACAGGGAGAAGATGTAGACCGTGTTCAGGCGGGCGCGGATGGCGGCGGGTCCCGTGAAGACACGGGTCTGGTTGGCTATCTGGGCGCTCGTGGTGCCGTAGCCCAGCAGATTGCAGCCGATCATCAGGGCCGCCAAGGACTCGCCGCCCAGCAGGAAGACCACGAAGGCGGCGCCGGCGGATGCCAGCGCGATCGCGTTGACGGTGTCGGGGCCGTATCGGTCGGAGAGCCGGCCCGAGTAGCGGGCCGCCAGAGCGCCGGGCACGCTGCTGAGGCCGAAAAGTCCTGCCGCGGCCGGTCCGAGCTGAAGGGGCTTCTCGGACAGGTGGAAGGCGAGCGTGGCCCAGAACGACGAGAAAGCCGCGAAGCTCACCGAGCCCAGCAGGGCGGACAGCCGCAGCGTGGGATAGCGGACGACCAGCGGCGGAATGGAAGCAAGCAGCTTCAGGTAGCCGGTCGTTGTCGCACCGGTGGCCGGGCTGCGCTCCGGCATGTAGCGGGGCAGGACGAACAGCAGGCAGCCTGTGGCCAGTGCGGCGGCGAAGTAGTCGACGCGCCACGTCCCGGTCACCTCCGAGAGAGCCCCGGAGACGGTGCGGGAGAGCAGCGCTCCCAGCGTCAGCCCGGTGCCGACTGCGCCCAGGGCCCGGCCGGTCTGGCCCTGGGCGGACATCGAGGCGATGGTCGGCATGATGACCTGCGGGACCACCGTGGTGGTCGACAGGACGAAGGTCGCAAGGCCCAGCGGCGCGATCGAGGGCGCCACTCCTCCGGCGAACAGGGCGAACGCGGTCACGGCGAGCAGGATCGTGGTCAGGCGGCGCAGCCGGACGCGGTCGGCGAGGGGGACGATCGCGACGATGCCCAGCGCGTAGCCGATCTGGCCGGCCGTCGCGATGATGCCGGCGGCCGAGGAGGAGATGCGCAGGTCCCGTGCGATCTGCTCGAGAAGCGGCTGGGTGAAGTAGATGTTGGCGACGGCGATCGCGGTGGCGGTGGCGAAGACGGGGATGGTGCCGCGCTTCACGCCCGGGACGGTGGATTGTGCACTCACAGCAGCTTCCTACGAAGGCGGGAGAGTGGGAAAAGGCGGAACGGGAGCAGGGGCCGCGGTGAGGCGAAGGGGGCCCCTGTGAGGCGAGGGCGGTGGGCGTCAGTCGCGGGTGAGTTCGCCGTCGACGAGGCGCCACAGG
>NZ_JBSFJX010000286.1:0-8497 GCF_053598275.1 Streptomyces sp. NPDC001156
GACGCGGCGCGAACGCGGGAGACCAGTGCATCCACCACCGTTCGGGATGCGCCAGTTGACCAGGATTGGGTACAAGACTCACTCCTGCTCACTGAATAGGAACGGTTCACCGCCAGGTCAGGCCCTGCTCCCCCGGCGCGAGGCGCTGAGAACCGGGTCGCCCGTTCGGGGACGTTGTCAACTTGTTCGGGGTGGGGGTATCGAGGGCGTGGTGGGCCGGGTTCGGCACCGTTCAGCAGCTGACGCTCGTGCTGGACGTCGCGGCTGCCGGGGCAGTGCACGCGCCAATCGCCGCGTGCCACGGTGTGCAGCCCGCCTTCGTGATGACGCTGGCACTCGACGGGGTCTGCACGCTCGCACTCATCGTGCTCACCTCGGCACGGGGCGCGTGCACAGGCCGCGGGTCCGACGAGCGCGGTCGTTTCGCAGCCGCGGGCTCAGCGGTCGAATGACGCCTCGCAGGCCCCGCCACAGCGCTCTCGGGGAGCTCCTGAGCTGGTTCGTCGGAACTCGGCGATCGCGGTCAGGGAGTTGTGCCCGGCACTGGACATCGCGCACACCCTGTGGGGCTCGGAAAGTCATCGCTGCAGCTCAAGCGGCGTATCTGTACTCGTTGACGACTCCGCCGAGGACGCGGGTGCGTAGGAGCCTCTGCGTGTGGGGGTCGTGCCCGACAGCGGGCTGGTCCTGAGCCTCGGGCGGTCGTTGGTCTCGGGCCCGGTGCGGTCGATGCTTGTTGTAGTGGTGCTGGTACTCGGCAAGGACCTGTCGGGCGTGGGCCTCGTTCATGATCAGAACGTGGTCGAGTGCCTCCCGGCGGATCGGACCGATCACGCCCTCGCAGTGGGCGTTCATCCGCGGCGCCTGCGGCGCGCTGAGCAGTACCTCCATCTCCTCCACTTCGAAGACGGCGTCGAAGGAGCTGGTGTACTTGCTGTCGCGGTCGCGAAGGGCGAAGCGCAGGGACTCGACGCGGGCGCCGAGATCCGCGGCGAGGTTGCGGGCCTGCTGGGTCGCCCACTGTGCGGTGGGGTGGGCGGTGACACCGGTGATGTGGAGTCTGCGGGTACCGTGCTCGAGGAACCCCAGCGCGTACAGGCGTCTGCCGGTCACGGTGTCCACGTGGAAGAAGTCCGCAGCGATGATCCCCTCCGCCTGCAGGGTGAGGAACTCTCGCCAGCTCGGACCGGAGCGACGCGGGGCCGGGACGATGCCGGCAGCATGCAGGACCTGCCACACAGTTGATGACGCGATCGGGTGCCCCAGCCGGGCCAGCTCGCCCTGGATCCGGCGATGCCCCCACCGCGGATTGTCATGCGCCAGGCGCAGGACCAGCTTCTTGAGCGCGGCAGCGGTGGGCGGTCCACCGGTGCGTCGGCGTCGGCGGGAGTAGTCCCACTTTCTGGCGATCAACCTTCGGTGCCAGGCCAGTAGCGTCCCCGGCGTTACCGGAAAGACGTCGGCCCAACGGCGGCGCCGTATCAGCGACGACAGCGCGGCCAGCCAGAACCGGTCGGCTGGCTCGTAGCGGATCGGACTGGTGAGTTGCCGTCGCAGTACCGCGTTCTCGTGCCGCAGCACCAGCAGTTCAGTCCTTGGCGGTCTCACGGCGCAGCAGTACCGCCGGCACGGACAGCAGCGCTCGGGTGGCCCGGTACAGCAGCGAGGTGATCACCCGCGCAGCATCCCAGCCACCGCCGAGGGCTCCGCACGCACCCTCCCACCTGCAGCGATGACTTTGCGAGCCCCACAGGCGGTGATCCCCTTACGCCTCCTGCGTTTGGCCACTCTGCCGAAGCCACGCCACCAGTTGCTCCGCCAACTGGCTGTGCCCTCGACGCAGTCGCGCGACCACGATGCCGCGCGGAACTCCGGTGATGTCGGCTATCTCCTGTTCGGAGAAGCCCGCAACGTCGGCGAGGTGGACGGTGATCCGGACGGTGGGGGCAAGGAGGTTCATCGCATGGTGGGCCGGGTGATCGACCGGGGCGGACGCGCTGACGGAGGGGCGAGTCGGGGTGTCGAACCAGGCGTTGACCAGATCACGGTAGAGCCACAGCCGCACAGCGGCCCCGGGGTGAATCTGGCCGAAGTTGCGGAAAGCGCGCTCGAAGGTGCCCTGGACCAGGTCCTCGGCGGCGGCTTGGTCGGAGGTCATTTGCAGGGCGGCAGCGTAGAGGCGGTCAAGGTAGACCAGCGCCTCGCGCGTGAAGCGCCCGCCGTCCTCGGTAGCGTCGGGCATAGGCAGGGGCAGGGGCACCGTGCTCATGCGACTCACCTCGTTAATGGGGAGATGCGATCGATGATCGATCAAATTTTTCCGCTCTGGCAGGCATCCTGTCCAACACTCAACGGGCATCGATGCGATAGGCAGTGGCTATGACGGACGATAGGCGGGGTCGGGCCCATGATCGCGATCTATGGCTGGAGCGGCCCGCTCACCCAGGGTTGGCCGCGCCGAATGCACGGATTCCCTCCGCCAAAAAGGTCGAACGCCCGGTCGATCAGCTGCGGATGGTCTGCGGCGACGGCGGCGGGTTCGCCGACGATCAGCCGCCGCGCCGCAGTGACCACCACGGTGGTCACTGGGGCCAGTAGAAGTCGTTCACCTGGTTCCTCCGAGGATGCCCTGGCCTTCAGGCTGGGGAGGAATCGGACTCCTGCGGAGCAGGGCAGGCAACGAGGTTTCGCCTCCAGGGCGAAAGACCGTCCACGCGAGCGGGTAAGAGGCCGCGCAGATAGGCGACCGGTCGTGGCCGGGGTTGGGGACGGGTGTCCCAGCGGTGGCCGGTCCAGGCTTGGCGGATCAGACTACGGACGGTGATGATCGTGTCGGTGCGCTCGACCTGCCGCCGCTGGGTGGCTGGACCGGCGCCCTGGTTCCCTTCTGGACGATCCGGACTGACTGCCCCTCTGGCTAGCAGGGCGGCTCGGCGTTCGAGACATCGACGTCGCCGAAGAGTGCCAGCATTCGACCCAGCACCCGAACACAGGCGGCGACGTCCGTGTCGGTGAGGTCGCCAGCTGCCTGGCGCAGCAGGGCGTGCTCGCGGGCGGTTATGGCCGTGATCGTCGCGTGGCCGTCGTCGGTCAGTCGGATCAGCGAGGAACGCTGATGCCCGGGGTTTGGGATGCTCTCGACGAGCTTCCTTGCAGCGGCGTCATTGACCATCCGCTGCACGAACTGGCGGCTCAGCGACTGGGCTCGACTCATCTGGGGGACGGTCATCGGCCCGTGCTCGCGCAGCAGGTCCAGCACAGCGCGTACGCCAACGGAGAGACCTTGGGTGGCATCTAGATCGATCTTGCGCTGGACGCGACGGTAGAGCGGCCCGACGAGGGCGAAGACCTCCATCAGCCGTTCCGGGAGCTCTTCGGGGGAGAGGAGGCGGTCGGTCTTGGTCACCGAACCATGATGACACCTTGGTTGCCATATTGAACGACGACATGACACCTTGGTTGTCATGAATGAGACGTCGATCTCTGCCCCGGCCACCGCCTCCACGCCCATGTTCGACACCTTCGCATCAGAGGACGGCCTGCTCGCCTATCGCGACGCCGGCCCTCGCGACGGCCGGCCGGTGGTACTTCTACACAGCGGCTTCGCGGACCACACCCAGTTCGAGAACCTGTTCCCCGGCCTGGCCGTCGCAGGCTTCCGGGTCATCGCCCCGGACGCCCGAGGCCACGGCTTCTCCGCGAACGCGAGCAAGCCCTTCCGGCAGGCCGACGACCTTGCTGCGCTGATGCGGCACCTCGATTGCGGCACTCCGGCGGCCCTGGTCGGCGTCTCGATGGGCGGGCTCATCGCCATCGACACCGCGATCGAGTACCCCGAACTTGTCCGGGCTCTCGTCGTCAGCGGCCGCGGCATTGGCGAACCCGACCTCGGCGACCCGTGGTCTGCCGCGCACCAGGCGGCCCAGGTCAATGCCCTCGCCGCCGGCGACATCCCTGGCTGGCTGGAGAGCATCGCCCAGTGGGTACCGGGCCCCTCCCGCACGCTCGACGACATCGACCCCGAGATCGTGCGCCACATACGGGAGATGGCGATACGCACCCTCATGAAGCACACCCCGGACGAGCCAAACCACTGCGTTCCGGTCGAAGACGTGGCCTCTCGCGCCAAGGACATCACCGTCCCAGTCCTGGCCATCAACGGCGCCCTGGACACACGCGGTTGCCTCAACACCGTCACCGCCCTGATCGACGCCGTCCCCAACGGTCGCATCACGCAGTTGGACGGTGCCGCCCACTACACAACCATGGAGCAGCCGGAGGAATTCACCCGGATCCTCCTGGATTTCCTACGGGAGATATACGTCTCAGAGGGCTAGTGGTGATTTGTTGCCGCGCAGGCAGGCGACCGGTCATGGCCGGTGTCGGGGACGAGTATCCCAGCGGTGGGTGGTCCAGGCTCGGCGGATCAGACTCCGGACGGTGATGATCGTGTCGGCGAGGTCGAAGAAGACCTCGATGACGCTGATGCGCCGTTCGTAGCAGCGGGCGAGCCGGTGGAAGGCGTTCTGCCAGGCGTGGGTGCGCTCGACCTGCCACCGCTGGGTGGCCTGGACCGGCGCCCTGGTTCCCTTCTGGGCGATCCGGCCGTGCAGCCCGCGCTCGGCGAGCACGGTGCGGGACTTCGCCGAGTCGTAGCCGGCGTCGAGGTGCACGGTGATCTCATCAGGAAGGGGCCCAAGTTCGTACAGAAGATCCAGAGTTGGAGCCAGAGGTGGCGAGTCGTGGCAGTTGGCGCCGGCCAGGACGCGGCCGAGCGGGATGCCGTAGCCATCGGTCATGCCCGACCGTTTCAGGCCCTGCTTGCCCCGGTCGACTGGTGAACGTCCGGCCGCCTCGCCGCCGCCGGGGGCCTTGGTGATGGCGCCGTCCACGGCGATCTGGTCCAGGGCGAGACCGACGATGCGGTCGTAGGCGCCCAGTGCGATCTGCTTCAGTCGGGCGAACAGACCCAGGCGTATCCACTCGTCGCGGCGGTTGCGGATCGTGGTGGCCGAGCAGACGGAGTCCGCGATCGCCTCGTAGGAGCAGCCGAACCGCAGGACCTGCAGCAGCTTGTCGAAGACGATTCGGTCACTGATCCGGCGTCGGTGGCAGCCCAGCGGGTGGGTCGGATCGAACTCCGGGCGCTGCGGTAGCAGGGCGGCGAATTGGTCCCACAGTGGTTCGGTCAGCCATGATGGCAGCGCAGGCACAGGTCTCCCATGATCACAGAGCGTCGCAACTCCATGATCGCGGAACCTGTGCCTGTCCCGTCCGCAACCAGCCCCACCCGCGCCTATCTGCGCGGCCCCTAAGCTGCTCGGTGTGCGGTGCGAGAACCAAGCGCGCACACCGTGCTGAGCGAGAGCCAGGCTGGCACGGCAACTCCTTTGCTTGTAGTACCGAACCGGGCAGGTTCCGACCCGGCTGGTGTTGAGGGTGTAAGACCCGTAGGTCCGCTGGGCCCGCAGGCAGCCTGAGCCAGGAATCCCCCTGCTTCAACTGCGGAGGGAGGGTTCAAGGTGATGCCGGCTGGTGGGCGGCGGTGGCCGGCAGGGTCTCGCCCCGGCTACCGATGGTGTCCCGCCAGGTGGTGTAGGGCGGATCAAGACATCGGAATCCGCAGGCCAGAGACGATGGCTCCACCCAGCCGATTATCCAACTCGCCTTACCTGCAAGCTTCATGGGCCGCCGCCTCCAGACAGTTCGCCTGACCCTCGAACCGGAACGCGTCGCTCTTGATCCCCTACACCACGTCGCGGGACACGACCCGGCCACCCGCAGCTCGGGCTCATCGATCCGCGATGAACAGCCCTCCAGACGAGGAAACAAACAGCTCAAGCGGGCTTTCTTCCTTTCCGCTTTCGCCGCCCTGGGTGACCCAGCACCCCGGGCCTACTACGGCAAGAAGATCGCCCAGGGAAAGCACAACGCCCAAACCCTCCTCTGCCTCGCAAGACGCCGATCCGACGTGCTCTTCGCGATGCTCCGCGACGCCACCGTTCCGGCTCGCCTTCCTGCGGGACCAGCCGGGCCGTGGCGACGCTTTGTGCCAAGCGTGGGAACATCTTCCACTGCTCGGTCACTTTCGCCGCCGGTTCTGCCCCGGCCGGCCTCAGCCCACCGCCTTCTTGACAAGCGCGCTGATGCGCTCTTCGTCGGCCGCGGTCAGCTCCCTCACGGCGTAGGCGGTCGACCACATGGCGCCGTCGTCGAGTGCCGCCTGGTCGCTGAAGCCGAGCGTGGCATACCTCGACTTGAACTTCTCCGCGCTTTGGAAGTGGCAGACGACCTTGCCGTCTCTGGCGTATGCGGGCATCCCGTACCAGAGCTTGGGAGCGAGGTCCGGAGCGGCGGTCTTGATGATCTCGTGGATCCGCTCGGCGAGGACGCGGTCCGCCTCCGGCATCTCGGCGATCTTCGCGAGCACGTCCTGCTCCGCCGCCGCCTCTTTCTTCGTCCGGGACGAACCGCGCCGCGCCGCCGCCTTCTTCTCCTCGCGTGCGTGCTCCTTCATCGCGGCCCGCTCCTCGGCGGTGAATCCGTTGTACTTCTCGGTGGTCGTGCCGGAGTCCTCGGCGGGCGACTTCGTGGACGGCATGGCGAGGTTCCTCTCGTACAGGGTCAGGCGGGGCGGGAGTACGGGGGCCGGGAGTCAGGACGGTGTGGCAGCCTCCCAGGCGAACCCGTCCGGGTCGGTGAAGGTGTCGGCGGTGCTACCGAGGACGATGCAGTGCGAGCCGGTGCCGTCGGCGGGGACACCGAGGTCCTTGGCAAGGGCACGGCGCTTGTAAAGCGCCAGCTTGACGGGGCTGGACTGACCGGGGGCGAACTCGGCGTACTTGCCGCCGAAGCTCTTGGCCACGGTCAGGCCCCGGCCGACGTAGAACTGCTTGGTGGCCTTCACATCCTCGACGCCGAGCAGCAGGACGACCTCGTCGATCTCGCGGGTGGCGGGGCCGGTGTCCTTCTTCGCCGAGGTCGCGATCTTCCAGATCGTCCCGTCCGGGGCCTGGACGACGCCGCCGTAACCCCACAGCGACTTCGCGGCGGGCTTCAGCACCGTGGCGCCGGCGTCCACGGCGGCGCCGACGAAGTTGTCGACGGTGGCCGGCCCGGACACCGTGAGCGCCAGGGTGAAGCCGCGGAATCCCGTGGAGTTGGCCTGGGACGCCCGCAGGCGTATGTGCGTGTCCACGCCGAAGGCGCTGTAGAAGCGGCGGGCGGCCTCAGGGTCGGCCACCTCAAGGGTGACGGACGCGAGGGACGTGTTGGCTGCGGTGGAAGTGGTGGTCGCCATGACCATCACGTTATGGGCTGCGAGGCGGCCGGGGCTTCTCGATTCCTGACCGGTCTTGACACGTGCTTCGCCACGCACGCCGGCATCCCCTCCACCTTGATCGCCGACCCCGCATCGCGGGCCGTACCCGCTGCATCGGCATGGTCGGCCGCCGCATCCGCCGCCTGGCGCCGGAAGGCCCCGGGCTGGCGTTCCGACCAGCTCGGTGAAGCGGGTGGTGAACGTGCCCAGCGACGCGCAGCCGACCGCGAAGCAGACCTCGGTGACGCTGAGCACCGGTGCCGGCGAGGTCGACCGCTACCTCGCGCCCGGCGTGAACCTCACCGCCCTCTCCCCCGCCCCGTACACGGCGGTCTCCGTCGAGCAGATCTCCGCGGTCGAGGAGGCCGCGGCCGCCGAGAAGGTACCGGCCGACGGCACCACGGTGCGTGTCCTCGCCTCGGTGGAAGCCCGCAACGCCGGCGGTCGGTGGCCGCTGGTCTACGAGCTCACGCTCAAGGCCCGCTCGGGCCGGTGGGAAGTCGCCGCGCTTCAGTCCCGCACCGCTCAGGACAGGGGTGCCCGGTGAACACGGTGCACAGCCTGATGCTCGCCGGGCAGCTCAACGACCTCGGCAACTCGTGGATCAACATGTTCAAGCAGTGGGCGACCAAGGGCCTGCAGGCCGGTCTCGTCGTCCTCGTCGTCGTCATCATGATCCAGAAGTTCAGCCTCAGGGCCGGGATCGGCGCCCTGCTGCTGATGGTGATCGCGCTGGGGCTGTGCAACGCGCGCAACGACCTGGCGAACATGTTCGAGGACGAGGTGAAGAACCCGGCCAAGGGCGCACCCGCCGTCCCCGGCATCGTCCCATCCGAACTCCCAGCCTCCCGTGACCACGCGCCGGGCGCCGAAGGCCGGCTGTGACCGCAGCCGCAGCGCGGGTGGGCCGCTTCTACACCGCCGCCCGCCGCCACCCCTGGGTGCTGGGCAAGGTCGCCGACTGGAAGATCCCCCTCGGCCCCTACACCCCCGCGCAGATCGCCCTCGCCGTCGGCGGCGGCTTCCTCCTGATCAAGACCATCGGCTGGTGGTCGTGGACGGGGCCGGTCCCCATCATCGCGTGGGTCCTGGTCATCTGGATGGTGCGCCGGCCGAAGGTCCGGGGCCGGGCCCCGATGCAGGCCGCGTTGGGCTGGGTGCTGCTCGGCCGGCAGC
>NZ_JBSFJX010000287.1:0-8413 GCF_053598275.1 Streptomyces sp. NPDC001156
CGGACCTGGTTCCGGAACGTGTTGAACGGCGAGCACAGCGACGTGCACTGGCCCCGAAGCGACGGCGGCGCTTTCGACGTCGACACCGCAGACCCCTCCGAGGCGTTCGCGATCTGGCACGAGGAGTGCGCCCGATCCCGCGACATCGTGGATGCCGCCGAGTCCTGTACTGTTCGGAAATTCATCGTTGCTGCTCGGAGTGGGTCTGGCGCGCTGTGAGGGGTTGCTGGAACCCTGTGCGGGTGATCGTCTCACTGGTGTACCAGGTGACTCGGAAGCTGCTCTCCGTCCCGGCGGTGCTGCTGCGCCGGGACGCGACCAAGGACGCAGAACTGTTGGTTCTCCGGCACGAGAACGCGGTGCTGCGCAGGCAACTTTCGGGCCCGCTGCGGTATGAGCTGGCCGATCGAGTGTGGTTCGCAGCGCTGTCCTCGCTGGTTCCCCGGCGCCGGTGGGCGCAGGTGTTCCCGGTGACGCCCGCGACCCTGCTCGCATGGCACCGCAGGCTGATCGCCAGGAAGTGGGACTACAGCAAGCGCCACAGCAAGCCCGGCAGGCCGCCGACCGCAAGCGCGGTGAAGGCGCTGGTGCTGCGCCTGGCCAAGGAGAATCCGGGTTGGGGCTGTCGACGGATCCAGGGCGAACTCGTACGCCTCGGGCATCCGGTCGGCTCGACGACGGTCTGGGAGATCCTCACCGCGGCGGGCATCGATCCCGCGCCACGCCGAAGGGGCCCGACGTGGCGCGAGTTCCTGACCGCGCAAGCCGAGGGCGTCATGGCCTGCGACTTCGTCCACATCGACCTGGTCGACCTGCGGCGGGTAGACGCGCTGGTGTTCCTCGAACACGGCACACGTCGGCTGCACATCGCGGGAGTGACCGCGCATCCCACCGGATCCTGGACGGTGCAGCAGGCGAGAAACCTCACCGTCGAGTTGGGCATGCGGGTCGGCTCGCTGCGTTTCCTGCTCCGCGACCGGGATGCGAAGTACACCAAGTCCTTCGATGCGGTCTTCGCGGCCGACGGCATCGAGGTTGTGAGGACCGCGCCGCGAGCTCCTCGGATGAACGCGCACTGTGAACGGGTCATAGGAACCCTGCGGCGCGAGGTGCTCGACCACCTGTTGGTCTGGAACGAGTCCCATGTCCGGCAGGTCCTTGATGCCTATGCCCGGCACTACAACCGCCATCGTCCGCATCAGGCTCGGGGGCAACTCCCGCCCCTCGCCCAGCAGCACCCTCTGCCTGTGGCCAACTTGACCCCTGATCGGCTCATACGCACCCGAGTGCTGGGCGGCGTGATCAGCGAGTACAGATACGTGGCTTGACCAGCGGCGACGAGTTTCCGAACGGCACAGGCCGTCGGACAGGCCCCGGGCGGAAAGTGGGACGCGCCGACCTGGCTGGTGGTCAACCTCCGGCACATCCCGATCCTCGCCCAGGCGGCCGTGGTCCTCGACGGCGAGCGGGCCCCCGAGCCGCCGGCGGCGCTACGCAGCTCGCCCTCGCCGGTCAGCTTGATCCCGTCGGCCTTCGCCCGGTCCACCAGCCGGCCGATCAGCTGGTCGGCCAGCGCATCCGGCTTCATCCCTGCCGGCTGCGCTTCCTCTACGGCCTCAGCCGACACAGTCACGTCTGTCATCGGGTGTTACTTCATGTTCGAAGATCCACCGCTGACCGTTCAGACCCCTCGTCCGCGCCGCGGCCGAACCAGTTCCACCCGGCGACACCACCCCGCTATAGTGATGCTATGGCGGAGACGACGACGATCCAAACCACAAAAGCGGCCCGGGACCGGCTGCGGAAGCTGGCTGCCGAGCGGGGCTTGACGATGGGCGAGCTGATCGAGGAGCTGGCCGGCGCGACGCCGACCGCGGAGGAGCTGGAGGCGCGCGCCCAGCGGGCCAAGGCCGACCTCGAGACGACGCTCGGCGTCACGGTGACCGCCGAAGACGAGGCCGCGGGCAAGGCGCTGTGGGACCGCATCGCCGCGCACCAGGACGGCGGACAGCGGGGCGCGGCTGCGTGAGCACCGCCGTCGTCCTGGACCACACCGCACTGCTGGCCCTGCACAAGGCCCATCCCGTGCTGCTCGGCCTGTACGTCGAAGCCGGCCGCGGGCAGGGGAGCCTGCACGTGCCCGCGCTGTCGCTGTACGCCGCCGAGCGCGAGAAGCGCGGCGTCGGCGCCTACGTCGGCGCCCGCGAGCTGTTCGTCATCGAGCCCTTCGACCCCGACAGCGCCGTCGCTGCTGGGGCAGTGGCCGCCGACTGGCGGATCGGCCACGCCGTAACCATGGCCCTACCCTCGGCCGCATGGCCGCACGGCCGCCCCGTGCTGTCGCTGCAACCCGAGCTGTACGACAACACCCCGATCACCCCACTCGACCCCGGCCCATCCGCATAACGAGATCGAGGAGCAGATACGCGCACTCCCGGCCGAAGCGGTGAATGAGCACGATCCGGCCGAGCTGGTCGGCGTCTCCTTGTGCGTGCCGAGAATCACGTCCGTGCAGGTCAAGCGGCGTGTTGGTACTCGTGGACCACTCCGCCGAGGCGGTCGTGTCGGCGTATGTCAAGGCGGGCGATCTTGTGCCGTTCGGAAACTCGTCGCTGCTGGTCAGGCCGCATATCTGTACTCGTTGATCACGCCGCCGAGTATTCGGGTGCGTAGGAGTCGAGGCGCGGCCAGGTCGGTCGGGTGCGCTGGGTGCTCGTGGGCGAGGGGTGGGAGTTGCCCCCGGGCCTGGTGCGGGCGATGGCTGTTGTAGTGCCGGGCGTAGGCGTCCACGAGCTGTCGGGCGTGGGCCTCGCTCCAGATCAACAGGTGGTCGAGGGCCTCGCGCCGTAGGGTGCCGATGACCCGTTCGCAGTGCGCGTTCATCCGGGGGGCGCGCGGCGCGGTCCGCAGGACCTCGATGCCGTCGGCTGCGAAGACCGCGTCGAAGGACTCGGTGTACTTCGCGTCCCGCTCGCGGAGAAGGAAGCGCAGCGAGTCGACCCGCACGCCCAGCTCGACGGCGAGGTTTCTTGCCTGCTGCATCGTCCAGGCCCCTGTGGGACGGGCGGTTACGCCGGCGATGTGGAGTCGGCGTGTACCGTGCTCGAGGAAGACCAAGGCGTACACCCGGCGCAGATCGACCAGGTCGATGTGGACGAAGTCGCAGGCGATGATGCCTTGGGCCTGCGCGGTCAGGAACTCGCGCCACGTCGGCCCGTCGCGGCGCGGGGCCGGATCGATGCCGGCCACCGTCAAGATCTCCCAGACCGTCGTGGCGCCGATCGAAATGCCCCAGACGAACGAGTTCACCTTGGATCCGACGGCAGCCCCACCGCGGATTCTCCTCGGCCAGCCGCAGCACCAACGCCTTCACCGCGCACGGTCGGCGGCCTGCCCGGCCTGCTCCGGCGCTTGCTGAAGTCCCCCTTCCTGGCGATCAGCCTGCGGTGCCACGCCAGCACGGTCGCGGGCGTCGCCGGGAACACGCGCGCCCACCGACGCCGCGGGATCAGCGCAGACAACGCCGCGAACCACAGCCGGTCCGCCGACTCGTATCGCACCGATCCCTTGATCTGCCTGCGCAGCACCGCGTTCTCATGCCGGAGAACCAACAGTTCTGCGTCCTTGGTCGCGTCCCGGCGCAGCAGCACCGCCGGGACGGAGAGCAGCTTCCGCGTCACCTGGTACACCAGTGAGACGATCACCCGCACAGGGTTCCAGGAGCCCATCGTGGCGTGCCAGACCCGCTCCGAGCAGCAGCGATGAGTTTCCGAACGGCACAGGTACACGCCGCGCAGGTTCGTCGGCGGTTGGAGGCCTGGCTGCTGCACGGCGTAGAAGCCCGTGTCGGCGTTCTGCCACACGTCCAGGCTCGCGCCCGGGATCGGCTGTCCGTTCTCGTCCGTACTGGCACACGCAGGCCGGCCGATCACCGGCGGCCAAGGTGGAACTGCGCCGGCAGGCCGCTCTCGGAAGGAAGAGGTGTCGTGAACGATCACCTAACCGAGCGTCAGGAACGAATCCTGAAGTGCATCAGGGACTGGATCGCCGAGTACGGAGAGACACCCTCGGTGCGGGAGATCGGTCAAATCGTTGGCCTATCGAGCAAGTCGTCCGTGGCTTACCAGCTCGACAGGATGGAACAGCTTGGGGCCATCGACCGGAGCGTGCGCCGCGGTAGAGGCCGAGGCATCTCGCTGCCACGATAGATGGAGCGGCGGGGTTTCCCGACAGTGGTCCGAGCCGCCTCAGGTACAGACCCGGTCAGCTGCGCCAATGCGTCCGACACACCTCCGACACAGTCTGTGTCGCTGGCGCCCTTCGATGGACATCGCCGCAGGTCAGAGAGCTATGCGGAGTGATCGACGCATTCACTCCGGAGCCGTGTGCGCAGGTTCGAATCCTGCCGGGGGCACAGAAGCCGGAACAGCGTGATCAAGCCGCTGACCAGCCGAAGTGTCAGATAAACAAAGAGCCGGACCTAGTCTCGCTGGGTCTGGCTCTTTGTCGTTCTCACTCACGGGTCCCGAGTGAGGGGCGAGTGACTTCTCGCCCCCTGAGCGCCCTCCGTGCGCCTGCCTGGTTGTCAGTGCGGGCAGCTACCTTCTTGGCCCGCCGCAGCGAGGGCAGAGGAACCATGGCGAAGGTACTCAGCACGAAGAAGACGGAGCGGGCAAGGGGCAACGCGTTCAAGACGACCCTGGAGGCTGCCGACCACATCGTCCAGGAGATCGACGGAGGCAACGACTACGGCGAGGACTGCTACCTGAGCTTCACCTTGGTCGCCGAACGGGTGACTTAAAGAGCGTTTTGTCCTGGCGGAAGTGTTTGGCAATGCAGCGCTGCCGTGGATGATGACGGGGTGTTGGTCCAGGTAGAAGCAGTGCGACTTGCCTACGGGGCTCGCATTCGAGCCGCGGGCGTTGACGCCACACCAGCCTCAGGCAGGCCACCGCGGCCGGGCTGGTCGTCGCGGGAGGGCTTGCGGGCTGGGAGTCTGCCGTGCAGGAGGAGGCTGACGATCTGGTCTATCACTGCCTCGGCGGGCGGTTCGCGGCTCACCGCGGCCAGGTAGACGATAGTTCCGGAATAGATGTCGACCATCAGCGACGTGTCGGTGTCTAGCGGTAGCCGGCCTTCGAGGCGGGCCCGCTCCAGCAGTTCCACGACCGACGCGCGGCGCGGTTCGATGAGGTCGGCGAAGGCTCCGGTACCCGTGGGATCCTCGATCACATCGGCGAGCAGCGCCGGGAGGATCAGGCAGGTGGGCATGGCGGAGACGAGATCGATGGTGAGCCGGACGGCGGTGCGTAGGTCGGCTTCCAGATCGCCGGTTGCATGGATGGGAGGAAGTGGGACGTCACCGC
The DNA here is from genome assembly GCF_053598275.1 of Streptomyces sp. NPDC001156. Classification (NCBI taxonomy): domain Bacteria; kingdom Bacillati; phylum Actinomycetota; class Actinomycetes; order Kitasatosporales; family Streptomycetaceae; genus Streptomyces; species Streptomyces sp. NPDC001156. Next base: position 5,367 of record NZ_JBSFJX010000287.1, read on the forward strand.
TGAGGGCCTCGATCACGAGCGCTGCCTTGTTCGGCCACCACCGATAGATCGTCGCCTTGCTGACTCCGGCCCGCCGTGCGACGCCTTCGAAGGAAAGTCGCTGATATCCGACCTCGCTGAGCAGGTCTTTCGTGGCACGGACCACGGCTTCGTGAGACTCCCTGCGCCGCCGCCTGGAGCGAGGCGCGATGCAGTTGCGCTGGTCGGCGTGCTCAGGAGCCGAAGGGTCTTGCCGGCCGTTGCGCTGCTTGGGAGTTCCCACCGTGAGCCTCCCTGGTGAGCCACTGACGCGCACCCGTTGACTTTGCCCGAGAAGTGACCCTATTTTGGCGGTACGAGGCGTTTCGTATCATTAGAAGTCCTCTTGTACTCAATAGTAAGATCCCGCGAGCCCCACGGGAAAGCGCTGCGACGCACACTCCCGACGGGTGGATCATCGTGCACCAGACCTGCGCGCAGGATCTGGTGCGTCGAGGCGTCCTCTTTGGACGCCGGAGATCTTTTTCTCGACCCCCAGAAGGGGGCATCATCATGCGTGCGAACAGGACCAGGATTCGGCGCATGGCCGTTGTGGTCTGCACGGCGCCCATCCTCGCCGTCGCGGCCGGTGCCGGCGCTGTCAGCGCGGCCGCTTCCACCCCATCGTCCTCCGTCGCCTCCGTCTCCTCCCACGACGGCGGCTGGGGCTGGGGAGACGGCGGCTGGGGCTGGGGAGACGGCGGCTGGGGCTGGGGTGACCACGGCGGCTACGGCGGCTACGGCGGCTATTACCACTGAGCTTTAGCACAGTGAGTTACCGATCAACAGCCGACAGTGTGTGAGTGCTGCCTCCGGATGCCCGGGCTTCTGGGGCATCCGGACCCTTCTTGAGTGGCAGGCGTCCCTCCGGCCGACAGTCGGGGCGGTGAGTAGCGGTGAGAGTCGTGTGCGTCGGTGCGGGGCCCGCGGGGTTGTACTTCGCGATCTCGGCCAAGTTGCGCGATGCCGGACACGAGGTCACCGTGTTGGAGCGCGATCCGTCGGCGGCTACCTACGGCTGGGGTGTCGTGTACTGGGACGACCTGCTGGACGTCCTCTACTGTAACGATCCCGAAAGTGCGCGAGAGATCGCCGCGAGGTCCGTGCTGTGGCAGGACCAGGAAGTGCGCGTGCACGGCCTCAACGGCGAGCAGACGGCCTACTTCGGAGGTTACGGCTACAGCATTGGCCGATCGGCCCTGCTCGACATCCTGGCGCGCCGTGCCTCACAGCTCGGCGTCGACGTCCAGTACGGCCATCACGTTGCGGAGCCCTCGGCGCTTCCCCAGGCGGACCTTGTCGTTGCCGCCGACGGCGCGAACAGCCGGATCCGGGGCCATCACAAGGAATTCGGCACGCGCGTCGAGGTCGGTCTCAATCCCTACATCTGGCTCGGCACGGAACAGCCGTTTCGCAGTTTCGTGTTCAGCTTCGAGCGGACATCCGCCGGATGGATCTGGTTTCATGCCTATCCCTCGGTCGCGGGAATCAGCACCTGCATCGTCGAATGCTCACCGCAAACCTGGAAAGCTCTCGGACTCGACCTGCTCGGCGACGATGAGGGAGTGCAGCTGCTGGAGGGCATCTTCAAACGCGCGCTCGACGGCCACCGCCTGATCAGCCAATCACGGGGTGCACCGGCGCATTGGCAGCGCTTCGCGCACGTGACGAACGACAGCTGGTACGACGGCACGACGGTGCTGGTCGGCGACGCCGCCCACACCACCCACTTCACGCTGGGGTCAGGCACCAGACTGGCGATCATCGACGCAGTCGTCCTCGCCCACAGCCTGCGCGAGTACCTGGACGTCCAGGGCGCGCTGCGGGAGTACGACCTCCATCGCCGCGCGGAACTCCATCCGGTGCAGGCAGCAGCCCGTACGAGCATGGCGTGGTTCGAGCACGTGGACCAGTACCTCGACCGCGATGCGGTCGCCTTCGCGCACGCCATGTCGGTACGCCACGCCGGTCAGAGCCCCTGGCACCACCAACTCCACCTCGCCACCCAGATCACCGCCGTACGCGGAGCACGGCGCGCCTTCGCCACTGGCCGACGCTGGTACCTCGCCCGCCGACGAGGCGAGTACACGGGAGCGCGGCAGCGGCCTTGGAGCGGCGACGAGCGATCGGCGGGCGGCGGGTCCCTGCGGAGCGTCTCAGCATCCCGTCCCGGCGCACCCGGTAACTGAGCGGGCCGCCCCGAGAGGACCGACAGAGCAGGTTCATGGTGTGCGTAGCGTGGGTAACTGCGAAAGGAAGTAGCCCCGCGAACCGGTCGCCGACATACTGGAATTCAGCGCCGCGTTCCCGGTGACCGGGCCCGTACCCAGTTAGGGACGGGCGGGCAGGCCGTGAGCGTGCGTCCCGATGATGTCCATGACCGGGGCGAAAAGGAAGAACAGCCCGAGCAGCGTGAGCCCGATCCAGGCAGTGGTGCGGGCTTTCGATGGCGTCGGTGCCGCCATGGCTTCCCCCTTGCAGGTGACCGCCCGGCCCAGGCAGCAGGGGCATAGGTACGCAGAGCATGCCGCGCCTGCGCGCCCATGAGAAGGCGTCAGACGCTGAGCGCGTGACCGCCGCGCGCCCGGAGGAGGGACGGGTGCGTATGCGAGGGACGTCCTGACATCCACAGATGACATCAACAGCAGCGGACGAGCCCACATCGCCGCGACCGCGTATGGCCCTTGCGGCGTGGAGGGAAGGCGTCCAGCCAGAGTCGAGACACGCACTGAATCGAACTCCTAAAGCGGGTGTCGCTGTCGCAGGTTCGGTCCGCCTCCCCGCCTGGGCCCACACGCTCGGCGTGTTGATCAATCCCACAATCAGGATCGTGGTCTGAGCGCCCATCAGCGGGGCGGAGTCAGGCCACCCGGGTCCCACTGAGCCTTTCCCGGTAACCGGTCGTCGCTCGCTGTGATCACTGGGCTGTGCTGCGCCGCTGCCGTCGCCAAGTCCGCGCAGCCGTAAGGCCCCTGGTAGGAACGATCTTGCGACAGAAAGATCCGACCGAGGGGCCTCACGTGCCGACC
>NZ_JBSFJX010000288.1:0-8347 GCF_053598275.1 Streptomyces sp. NPDC001156
TGGCCGGCGCCCGTCTCCAGGACGGCGCGCAGCGGGCCCTTGCCCTCGGCGAGCTTGCGTCCGCCCTCCAGGGCGAGCTTGGCGAAGCCAGGGCTGTTGCCCTCGGCGATGTCGTTGAGCTTGACGGTGGTCTCGCCCAGCTTGCGGCCCGCGCCGACGAGCAAGCGCTCGGCCTGGGCCATCAGGTAGCTCTGCAGCTCCTGCTTGAGGTGGTCCACCGCCTCGCTCTGGGCAACCTTGGACAGTCCGCCGTCGGGCCTGTCGGCCGCGGAACCCGCGATGCCGGCCATCGTCACCGCCTCCCTTCACCGCTCGACCCGCGGCCGACGCGCCGCTCGCCGCCCTTGACGGTGGCGGTCTTCTTCGCGGCGGCCTTCTTGGCAGGGGCCTTCTTGGCGGCCGTCTTCTTCGCGGCCTTCGGACTCGGTGCCTTTCTGGCGGGCGCCTTCTTCGGCGGCCCCTTCTTGCCCGGCGCCTTCTTGGCCGCCTTCTCGCGACCCGTCTCCTCGTCCTCCGCTGCCTCCGTCTCGCCGCGATCGGACTCGCCGGGCTCCTCTTCGCCCCGGTCCTCGTCGTCCCCGAGGTCGGGCAGGTCCGGAGTCGGTACTCCGGAGATCTGATCCCGCACCTGAGAGGTGCGGTCGTGCAGCCGGCCGGCGATGCCCTCGATCTGCCGTTCGAGCAATGCGCCGGAGGCGGCCTTGCCCACCCCGCGCAGATCATGGCGCAGCTGGTCGCCGATCTCCTTGAACTGCGGGTTGCTCAAAAGCTGCTGGTTGACCAGGTCGGCGATCGCCCGGGGGCTGAGCTGCATGCGCTTGCCCGCGACCAGCGAGGCCGCGCCGAGCGCGAGTTTCATCTTCTTGGTACGTCCCAGGACATATCCCGCCCCTATGGCGAGGCCCAGTGCGGTTCGATTCATCATGTCGTCCCGTCGCCAGTTCCCGATGTTTGGCCCAGACCGATCTCGAGCCGGTCGAGGAGTGCGTCCTCCTCGCAGTCGAACTCCTCCTCTGTGATCTCGCCCTCCTCGAACCGACGCTCGAGAAGGGCGAGTTCGGCCCGGACGGTCGCCGGGTCGTAGTACTGTCGCTCAGCCTCGGCGATCACCTGTCTGATCACCCAGAGGCTGCCGCGCGCCGGTGCGAACGGCAGCAGCAGGGCCTCTGTGAGCAGTCCCATGGGTCACTCCTCGCCCGTGGCCGTGCCGGTCGTGGTCCCCGCGGGCTCGGCAGGACCGGGCTCGACGAAGCTGTACGGCGGCAACGGCCCGTTGACCCGCAGTTCGAGGTGCGGGTGGCTCTTGCGGGCCTCCTCCACGGCGGCCAGGAACTCCTCCGCGGAGCTGTGGGGCACCAGGAAGGAGAGGTTGGCCAGCCATCCGGTGGACTCAGGGCCCACGCTGACGGCGTCGGCGGCCGGCTCCAGGAGACCCTGCAGTTCCGCGCCGTCCTCCGCCTCGCGGCCCTGCACCGCCTGGGCGACCATCTCGCCGAGCCTCAGCCGGTCGTCGTAGCTGCCGCCGCCGGACTGCCGGTTGGCCTCCGCCAAGGCCCGTAGTTCCGAATTCTCGGCCATCACCCGGTGCAGCACCGCGTCCTGGTCATGGCTGGCCTTCACGTTGTACTCGACCCGGCCCTCCAGGGCCACCAGGCGCTCGCGGTAGTGGTCGACACGCTCGGCGAGCACCTCGGTGACGGCGGTGTCGTCCGGGGCGACGCTGCCGAAGCGCATGGGCAGCACCGAACCGGCCGCGCCGGCCTCACTCAGCACGCTCTGGTGGGCGAGCAGGTCCCTGCGCTTGGGCCGCAACCCCTCGGGGGCGTCGCTCACGATGGCCGCGAGTTCGCCCTCCTTCAGAATCCTGACGGGGCACGGCGGATCGCCGACACCACCCATGTCCTTGGGGAGCGAGGGGTGCGAGCTCGCGGCGATGCCGTAGACGTACGTGCTCACTCCTACTCCTCCTCCTTCTTACGGGCGGACGCGCTCCTGCGGGGCCGCGGCCTCTCGCCCCGGCCCTCCTCTCGGGCCTGCTTGAAGGCGTCCGAGATCGTCTCCGCGGCGCCGGACAAGGCGCCCTTCGACTTGCCGCGCGCACCGGACTCGGTGATCTCGCCGACCAGGTCGGGGAGCCCCGGGGCCTTGCGCGGGCCGGCCTCCAGGTCAAGACGGTTGCACGCCTCCGCGAAGCGCAGATACGTGTCGACGCTCGCGACGACGACGCGTACGTCAATCTTCAGAATCTCGATGCCGACGAGGGACACACGGACGAATGCGTCAATGACAAGTCCTCGATCAAGGACGAGCTCCAGGACGTCGTAAAGTCCGCTGGAGCCGCCACCTCCGCCGGTCTGCTGTGCCGGGACAACGGTCATACCGACCGTTCCTCCTTGTCTGTCGGGTCTGTCGGAATGTGCGCGGGACTGCGGTCTACTGGCGGCCGCCAGGCCGATGTGCGTCGGCCCTCCCGCGCTCGTAACGGCGAACGCGCCGGTATCCGGTGAGTTCACCGTCGGCGGTGAGCTCCACCTCGTAGCTCGCAAGAAGACTCATGGTGTCGGGGACCCGGGCGAGCTCCAGGACCTCGATCTGCAGTTCCCAGCCGTCCTCCGTACGCTCGAAGGACGACACGGACTCGGGGGTCATGCCGGTCAGCTCAGCGAACTGGGCACGTGCCTCGTGCACCACTTCTGTGGGACGCAGCCGGCCCTTGGCCGAACCGCCCCCCGAGCTTTTGGGCGAATCCTGTGAATTCGATGCGCTTGATGTGTTTGACATGGCGACCTCGTTAAGCCGAGTGCCCAGTGTCTTCCGCACAAACCTGTGAAGTCGGTTTTCGGCCGTACGCCATACGGCTCCAGCCAGGCCGGCCGGCGGCTGAGCGTGACAGGAAAGACCTTTTCACCGTATGCGAGAGTGCGACTGCGGGGTGTCGTCAGCGAAGCGCTTCGAGGCGCCTGCGCGCCGGACCGATCGCGCGCGCCCTCAGCCCGTCCCAGGGCCCGGTGCGGGCCTGGTCCAGGGCGTCGGCGACGGTCCAGCGGCGGGCGCCCAGCCCCGGGTCGTCCAGTTGGTCCCAGGACAGGGGCATGGCCACCGGGGCCCCCGGAAGGGCCCGGACGCTGAAGGGGGCGACCGCGGTCTGCGCGTAGGCGTTGCGCTGCACGTCCAGGTAGAGCCGGTCGCCGCGGTCCTTCTTGCGGGCGGCCGTGGTGAGCAGGTCGGGGTGGGCCTCGGCGAGCGTCTCGGCCACATCCTTGGCGAACTCGCGTGCCTCGTCGAAGCCGTGGTCGCCGCTGACCGGCACGACGACATGCAGCCCTCGCGAACCGGTGGTCATCAGACCGGACGGCAGCCGGAGTTCGCCGAGGAGTTCCTCCAGCAGGTGTGCGGCGCGCCGGACTTGGCCGAAGTTGTCACCTCGGGTCCCCCCGGACCCTTCGGGCACGGAGGGGTCGAGGTCGAAGACGATCCGGTCCGGCCGCTCCGGCCTGCCGACGCGGGAGAGCCAGCGGTGCAGGGTCAGACAGGCCTGGTCGGCGAGGTAGACGAGGGTGGCCGTGTCGTCGCACACGGTGTGGCAGACCGTGCCGCCCTCCTTCGGCACCTCGACGCGGTGGATCCAGTCCGGGTAGTGCTCCGGGGTGTTCTTCTGCATGAAGCGCGGTCCGCCGACACCGTCGGGGTGCCGCTCCAGCATCAGGGGACGGCCGCGCAGATGGGGCAGCATGAAGCGGGCGACGGCGCGGTAGTAGGCGACGAGGTCCGCCTTCGTGTACTCCTTGCCGTCACCGTCGCCCGGGAACAGCACCTTGTCCGGCCGGTGGATCTCCACCTCACGACGGCCCACCCGCACGGCGCTCGTACCGGTCATGGCGCTCCCTCCGTCATCGCACGACGGCGTGTTCCACCAGCAGCCGCACGGCGGCGGCGATGGACTCGGCGTCGATGCCCGCGGCGTGGAGCTGCTCGGCGGGGGTCGCCGAGCCCGGCATCGTACGGACGGCGAGGCGCACCAGACGGGGCACCGGGCGCCCGTCGGAGAAGGCGTCGAGGACCGCGTCGCCGAGGCCGCCCTCCGCGCGGTGGTCCTCGACGGTGAGCAGGCAGCCGGTGCGCTCGGCGGCCTCGCGCAGGGTGACCCGGTCGACGGGCTTGACCGAGTAGAGGTCGATGACCCGGACCGGTATGTCCTGCTCGGCGAGGTGGTCGGCGGCCTTCAGCGCCTCGTGGACGGTGACGCCGGCGGCGACGACGGTGAGCCGGTCCTCGGGGGAGGTGCGCAGCACCTTGCTGCCGCCGACCGGGAACTCCTCGGTCGGGCCGTAGATGACCGGTGTCTTCCCGCGCGAGGTGCGCAGATAGCGGATGCCCTCCAGGCCGGCCATGGAGCCGACGAGCTTCGCGGTCTGGTTGGCGTCGCACGGGTACAGCACGGTCGACCCGTACACCGAACGCATCATGGCCAGGTCCTCGAGGCCCATCTGCGAGGGTCCGTCCTCGCCGATGGAACAGCCCGCGTGCGACCCGACCAGGTTGACACCGGAACCGCTGATGGAGGCCATGCGGATGAAGTCGTGGGCGCGGGTGAGGAACGCGGCGAACGTCGAGGCGTACGGCACCCAGCCACGCGCCGCCATGCCCACCGCGACCCCGAGCATCAGCTGCTCGGCGATGTAGCACTCGAAGTACCGCTCGGGATGCTCCTTGTGGAAGTACTCGGCGCGCGTGGAGTCGCCGACCTCGCCGTCGATGGCGACGACATCGCCGCGAGCGTGGCCGAGCGCGGCGAGCGCCTGGCCGAAGGCGTCACGGGTGGGGACCTCGTCGCCGACGTCGTAGCGCGGCAGATCGAGATGGCCGCCCTGCACGGCGTGCAGCACCCGGGCCGCGGGCGGCTGCTGCACCTCGACGCGCAGGTCCCGCACGCCGCCCAGCTCGGCGATCGCCTCGTCGGCGTCGGGCAGCGGCTTGCCGTGCATGCCCTCGCGGCCCTCGACGGAGGGGACACCCTTGCCCTTGAGGGTACGGGCGAGGATCACGGTGGGCTGGCCGGTGGTGGACTCGGCCTCGGCGTACGCGCGGTCGATGGCGTCCACGTCGTGCCCGTCGACCTCGATGGTGTGCCAGTCGAAGGCCTTGAAGCGGCGCGCGTAGGCGTCGAGGTCGTGGCCGTGGCGGGTGGGGCCGCGCTGGCCGAGGCGGTTGACGTCGACGATCGTGATCAGGTTGTCGAGGTGCTCGTACCCGGCGTGCTCGGCGGCCTCCCACACGGACCCCTCGGCCAGCTCGCTGTCCCCGCACATCACCCAGACCCGGTATCCGGTGCGGTCGAGCCGCTTCCCGGCCAGGGCGATGCCGACGCCGACGGGCAGGCCCTGGCCGAGCGAGCCGGTCGCCGTCTCCACCCAGGGCAGCCGGCGGGGCGTGGGGTGTCCTTCGAGGCGGCTGCCGAGCTTGCGGAAGGTGAGCAGCTCGGTCTCGTTGATCGCTCCCGCGGCCTTGTAGGCGGCGTAGAGGAGTGGTGAGGCGTGGCCCTTGGACAGGACGAACCGGTCGTTGGCCGGTTGCGCGGGGCGTTCGAAGTCGTAGTGGAGGTGGTTCGCCAGTAGGACGGCCATCAGGTCCGCGGCGGACATCGAAGAGGTCGGGTGCCCGGATTCGGCCGCCGCGGCGGCGCGGACGCTGTCGACGCGCAGTTGCTGGGCCAGTTCGTGCAGCTGACGGGTGTTCATGTGGTCTCCTCCGTGCCGTGGGGGCGCCCCTGCTCGCCCGGAACCGTCGAGAGCGAGGGGGTGTCCGGGCCTCCGGGTACCCGGGCCAGCTCGGGCGACGCCGACTCCAGCGGCACGGACCAGGAGCGGACCAGGCCCAGCTGGACGGACTGCCGTGGAAGTACGGCGTCCAGGAGCCAGTCGGTGACGACCCGGATGCGGTTGCCGGGCATCGCGGCGAGGTGGTAGCCGCGGGTGACGGCGCCGGCGAGCGGCCCGGACAGGGGCACGCCGAACGGGTTGGCGGCGGCCTGGACACCGGCGAGGTCCACGACGAAGCCCAGGTCGCGATGGCGGTAGACACGCCTCGAGCCCATGCCGAGGGAGGCCGCGACATTGTGGGCGGCCACCTTGCCGTGCCGCCAGGCGTGCTGCGCGGTCATCGGCGTGTACTGGCCGGGCTTCTCCAGATCGGGGACGGCGGCCGCGTCCCCGCAGGCGAACACCTCGGGCTGGCCGGGCACCTGGAGGTACGGGTCGACGAGCAGCCGACCGCGCTCCAGGGGGCGTCCCAGCCCTTCGACGATCGGATCGGGGCGTACGCCCACGCACCACACCAGTGTGCGGGTGTCGACGAACTCGCCGTCGGTCAGCAGCACCCCCTCGTGCGTGGCCTCCTTCACGGAGGTCCCCATCCGCACATCCACACCGCGCCTCCGCAGCACGCGGTCGGCGGTCTGGGAGAGCCGCTCGTCCATCTCGGGCAGCACGCGCGGCGCGATGTCCAGCAGCATCCAGCGCGGCCGCATACCGTGGCGCAGCGGGTGCTGCCGTACCAGCTCGTCGGTGAACAGCTGCCCCTGGGCCGCGACTTCGGTGCCGGTGTAGCCGGCGCCCACCACCACGAAGGTGCAGCGGGCCGAGCAGTTCTTGGGGTTCTCGGCCGCAGCGGCCAGCTCGATCTGACGGACCACGTGGTCGCGCAGGTAGAGCGCCTCGGGTAGTCCCCGGAAGCCATGTGCGTGCTCGGAGACACCGGGGATGGGCAGCAGCTTGTTGACGCTGCCGACGGCGAGCACGAGCCGGTCGTAGCCGAGCGTGCCGCCCTGGCCCTCGGGGTCGGTGTAGTGCACGGTGTGGGCGTCGAGGTCGATGCCGTCGGCCTCGCCGAGCACCAGCCGGACGTGGCGCAGCGAGCCGGTGAGCGAGACGGTGACGCGCCGCGGGTCCAAGATGCCCGCGGCTACCTGAGGCAGCAGCGGGAGGTACAGAAAGTAGTCGGTCGGGTTGAGCAGGGTGATCTCGGCCCGGCCACGCGTCAGCCGGGACAGGGTGCGGGCCGTCTGGTACCCGGCGAATCCGGCACCGATGATCAGGATGCGGGGTCGACTCACGTTCGCCTCCGGCGCGGTCGTCGCGTACATCGTTGCGTCTGCCTGGCGGGCGCACGAATGCCACCCGTACGAGACCTTCCGCGTCCCCCTGGTCGGGGCGCCCAAACGCCGCCGGACGGGCGTTTCGCCCTCAACCCCGGCGGTTACCCGGACCGGGACCAATGCGGTAAGCCACGTTCCGGAGGTTCCCCCCATGACCGAGTACGGCTATTTCCTCTCCTGCGAGGAGTTCGGACCCCCGGACCTGATCGACCAGGCGAGGATGGCCGAACAGGCCGGATTCGAGGCGCTGTGGATCTCGGACCACTACCACCCGTGGAACGACGCTCAGGGTCAGAGCCCGTTCGTGTGGTCGGTGATCGGCGCGGTCTCGGAAGCGGTGTCGCTGCCGATCGAGACGGCGGTGACCTGCCCGACCGTGCGGATCCATCCGGCGATCGTGGCGCAGGCCGCCACGACCAGCGCGGTGATGACCGGTGGCCGGTTCCGGCTCGGCGTCGGCACGGGCGAGGCACTCAACGAGCACATCCTGGGCGGCGCCTGGCCGCCCACGAACGTGCGTCTGGAGATGCTGGAGGAGGCGATCCAGGTCATACGCCGGCTCTTCTCCGGCAAGGAGGTCAGCCACTACGGCACCCACTACACGGTGGAGAAGGCCCGCCTCTACACCGTGCCCGACGAACCCGTCCCGATCGACATCTCCGGCTTCGGCCCCGCAGCGACGTCGCTCGCGGCCCGCGTGGGCGACGGCTACATCACGATGACGCCCGAGGAGTCGATGGTGACGCAGTTCCGCAAGGGCGGAGGCGGCGCCAAGCCGGTCAGCGGCGGCATCAAGGTCTGCTACGGCACCGACCGCGAGGAGGCCGTCCGTACGGCTCGTAGGCTGTGGGCCAATGAGCTGCTGCCCGGCGAGATGGGCCAGGTGCTGCCCTCGCCGAGGCACTTCGAGCAGTTGCAGCCGCTGATCACCGAGGACATGGTGCGTGAGAAGAGGGTGTGCGGGGACGACGTGGACGAGCATGTGGCGGCGCTGACCGCGTTCACCGACGCGGGCTTCGACCGGGTCTATGTCAACCAGATCGGTCCCGACCAGCGCGGCTTCTTCGACTTCTACCGCACGAAGGTGCTGCCGCAGCTGCCGCGGTAAGGCGACCGGTGTCAGCCGGGGCCGACGACCACCAGGCGACCGTCGTCGCGTCCTTCGACGGCGTGCGGGTGAGCAAGGTCGTCACC
>NZ_JBSFJX010000289.1:0-8196 GCF_053598275.1 Streptomyces sp. NPDC001156
TCGCCACGCCGGACGGGCCGACGGCCACGAAGGGGGCAGCGATCGTGCGCAGCGACTCACCACGCATCGACGTGCCCCCTCCACAACGCTTGATCAGCAACAGGAAGAACGCTACCGGCCGGCACTGACAGTGCCCGCCAAGCGACGTGCGCGCTGCACCACCACGAACAAGTACATGCTCGTGCACACGCACACACACTCCTGCACATCCGAAACCGAACAGCTCCCAACCCTGGGCCTGGCCGTCCTGGGCGGCGTGTTCATCGTCTTCAACTGGGTCCTGCTCTTCCAGGCGTACGAGAACACATCGATCTCCGTCGCGACGGTCGTCTATCACACCCAGCCGTTCTACGTGGTCCTGCTGGGCGCCCTGCTGTTCCGCGAGCGGCTCACGGCCGCCAAATGCGACGTCTTCGCCCAGTGCACGGAGTGCGGCCGCGCCTACTGGAAGGGCGCGCACCACGACCAGCTGGAGGCCATCGTGGAGCGCGCCCTGGCGGAGCACGGTTAGCGCCGGGTCACATCCCCCTTGTCGCACGCGGTCCCGTTGCGATCGCGGTCCAGCCCCAGCGGGTCGTCGGCCCCGTTGACCTTCAACCGCCCGTAGTCGTTCTGTCGGAGCCAGTCGCACCGCGCCCGGGCCGTCTTCTTCACCCTCGGCGGGAAGACCGTCGGCACGCACACGTTGGCGGAGCCGTAGTGGTGGTCGCAGCCGGAGAGGGTGGGGCTGACCTGCTGGGAGGCGCGCTTCCTGGCGGGGCCGGAGACCTTGCCGGACAGGGAGTCGGCGAAGGCGTGGACGTGCGGGGACGCGGCGCTCAGGGCGGCCGGGCCCGTCAGATGGACCCACTTGGCCACCGAGGGCACCCCGTTGGCGTCGACCGCGAAGAGCATGTACCAGCCGGGCGGGGCCATGTCCGGGTTGTTCGTGACGTTCAGGTCGACGTTGTCGCCGTCGACCGACAGGGGCAGGTCCACGAACCGCTGATTCGGGTCGGACGAGTGGGTGACCGCCGCGGGACGGATCAACTCGGCCTCGGCGATCGGGCGGTCGACCGTGATCCGCTGGGTTTCGCCGTACTTCCACTCCTGGCTGATCACCGAAGTGATCGTCGGGCGGGTGCCCTTGTAGAGGTAGGGCGGGGTGTAGATGGACACGTTGTGGTTCCAGCTGCCGTTGCCCGGGTTGTCGCCGGTGGCCATCACCCGGCCGTCGGGCAGCAGGAACGCCGAGGAGTGGTAGCCACGGGACCCGGGGTCGGCGGCCACCGGGTCGAAGGTGTTGGTGCCGGGGTCGTAGAGCGAGGACTCGTGGACCGGTTCGGCGCGGTTGTGCAGGGCGCCGCCGGTCTCCAGCACCTTGCCGTCGGGCAGCAGCACGGCGGAGACGTACATCTTGCCCTGGTTGCCGGTCTCCGGCTGCGGCCCGTTGCCGAGGTCGACCGTGCCCTGCGGAACCGGCGGCCCGGCGAGGTACGACGGGTTCGGCTGCCTGAGGTCGATCAGGTCGGTGAGCCGGCCCGCGTCGGGGTTGGAGTCGATGTTGCCGCCGCCGATGGTGAGGACCTTCTGGTCCTGCGCCGGGGGCAGCAGCACGCTCGCCGACTGGTCGCGCTCGTCCTTGTTTTGCAGCCCCGGGATCTGCGTGATCGTGTTGGCGTCGTAGTCGTAGATCGCCGAGCCCGTGCCGGGGATGTTGTTGCCGAAGACATGGCTGCCCGTGTAGAAGAGGCGGCCGTCCTGCATCAGGATCATCGACGGGTACAGGCCCCAGTACGACCAGGTCTGGTTGACCTGCGACAGCGGCAGCCACTGGTTTTGCGCCGAGGAGAACTTCTCCGCGGTCACCGAGCCGGTGGAGTCCTCGCGCAGCCCGCCGAAGGTGATGACGTCACCGTTGCCCAGCTCGGTCGCCGAGGGGTACCAGTGGCCGTCGTTGAGGTTGTTGGTCCTGCTGTAGGTGTCGGTCGCCGGGTCGAAGATGTACGAGTCCTTGAACCCCTCGTAGCCATGGCCGCCCGCGACCGGGTACGCCTTGTTGCCGCTCAGGACCAGCACCCGCCCGTCCTGGAGCTGCACATGGCCCGCGCAGAACATGTCCTTCGGCGTCGGGACGACCTTGTACGTGCCGTTCGCCGGGTCGTACACCGCCGAGGTGAACGTGCCCGCGTCGAAGTTCTCCTCGCTGTTGCCGGACCCGGCGATCAGCAGCACCTTGCCGTTGGCGAGGACGACGGAGTGCATGGAGCGGACCGGGTTCTGCGTGGGCAGGACCGACCAGCTGCCGTTCGCGCATTGGTCGTCCGTGCCGGTGCACTGGGCCGGCGGAACGGCGGCCGGGACCTGGTCCATGGTGTAGTCGTCGGTGGTCGCCGATCCGGTGCCGTAGACGGAGACACCCCAGGTGATGCGGTCGGTGCCGGCCGGGACCTCGGGGGTACGGACGGTGGCCTGAGTCCAGGCCGACGCCATGTCCAGGGTCTTGAGGTCGGTCCAGTACTGCCAGCCGGCGGTGGTGTCGTGCCGGAAGAGCGTGATGTTGGCGTCCGGGGTGGTGGTCTTGTACCAGAGCCCGAGGTCGTACTGCTTGCCGACGGACACGGCCGGCGCGCAGTCGGCGGACTCCGTGATCAGCGCCTTGCGGTCGCCGTCGACGCGGCGGGTCAGCGTGACCTTCATGGCCGTGGACCCCGAGTGCGCGTCCGGGGTCGTCTCGAAGCCGAAGTCGTTGTCGCCCCAGCCCGACCTCTCCCAGCAGTTCGGCATGCCGTCGGTACCGGCGGTCTCGAAGCCGGGGTTCTTGATCAGGTTGGCAGCCTCGGCGCTCTGCGGTGAGGTGAGGAGCAGACCGGCGGTCAGGGCGCCCACCCCGGCCAGCGCGGTCCGCCTGCGGTACGTGACTCTCACACGGCTCTCCTTGCTCGGCTCCCCCGGCGGCGGGGGAGGTAGACCAGCGCTTCGGTGCCAGCGAAGCGCAGGACGAACGTCATGACCAGGGCGAGCGCGGTGGCCGGCAGGGCGCCCATGCCGAACCGGCCGACGAGCAGGGCGATCAGCGGGATGCGCAGCACCAGGTCGGCGTTGGCGAGCAGCGCGAACCGGCCGAGCCGGTCCCCCCAGCGGCGGTGCGCGCGCCGGTCGCGGAACAGCAGCTGCTCGATGAGCAGGAAGTTCCAGGCGACCCCGAGCTGGTTGGCGAGGATCTCGGCGGGCACGTAGTGCATGCCGACGGCGGTGAGGGCGTAGAGGCCCAGCAGGTTCGGGACGAATCCGCTCGCGCCGATTAGCCCGAAGCCGACCATTCGGGCGACCGGTGAGGCGGCGCGCAGCCCGGCGAGATGGCGCAGGAAGCGGAAGCCCTCCCGGGCGGTGGACTTGGACTCGCCGGCGAACCGGTCCTGGAAGACGAACGGCACCTCGGCGACCCGGCGGGGGCGGCTGCGCACGGCCAGTTCCAGGAGGATCTTGTAGCCGAGCGGCTGGAGCACGTCGGCGGTGACGGCGCTGCGCCGGATGGCGAAGAAGCCGCTCATCGGGTCGCTGATGCCGTGCAGCCTGCGCGGGAAGAGGGCCTTGGTGAGCCAGGTCGCCCCGCGTGAGACGGCCACCCGGTAGCTGCCTGCGAGCCCGGCCCGGCTGCTGCCCTCGGTGTACCGGGAGGCGACGACCAGCCCGGCGTTCGTTCGCTCTCCGGTGGCCACCAACTCCGGTACGAGTGACGGCGGATGCTGGCAGTCGCCGTCCATGACGACGATCCAGTCCGAGGTGGCCGCCCGCAGCCCCTCGAGGACCGCTCCGCCGAGCCCGCCGACGGGTTCCTCACGGTGCAGTACGGCCACCGGGAACGGGCAGTCCCGGGCGGCCACCCGGATCACCTCGGGGGTGTCGTCGGTGGAGTCGTCGACGAAGAGGACCTCGCAGGGCAGCCGCGCGGGCACCGACTCGGTGATCCGGTGCAGCAACTGCCGGACGTTCGCGGACTCGTTGAAGGTGGGTACGACGATGGTGACGGCGCCGGGCTCCGGTACCTCGACGGCGTCGAGGCCGGGTATGGGTGCGGTGTACTCGCTCATCTGGTGGCTCCCACGGCCTGGATCTGCCGGATCTCGATGCGGTCGGGTCCGGTGCCGAAGGTGGCGACCGGCGTGGAGTGCTGGATCGCCGCCCTGACGTTGGGCAGGTCCTTGGCGTCGCGGCGCACGGTCGGCGAGGCGACGACGTAGTCGATGTCCCGCCAGCCGCGCGGCATGGTCCTGGTGACGGCCGGGTCGAGGTCGGCCTTGTAGAACCAGATGGCGCCGAGCCCGGGCCGGTACCCGGCGTGCACGAGGTCCAGCCAGAGGGCGTCGTCGACGAGGACCCGGGTGTCCTGCGGGTCCGCCACCCGGGTGCTCATCCAGTGGGAGGCCTGCCGGTAGGGCTTGTTGGCGTCGGCGGTGAGGGCGGTGCGGTCGCCGTCGTACCAGTGCGGTACGACGTAGGTCCCGGCGGCGAGGGCGAGGACGGTGGCGAGCGCGTACCGGCCACCGGTGAGGTACCGGCTCTCGCTGTCGGCCCGCCATCGGCGCACGACCGCGTGGACGACGGAGGCGGTGCCGCCGGCCAGCACCAGGGCGAGGAAGGGCAGCGCGCCGATGATGTACATGGCGGGCAGGTAGCCGTTGGGGCGCAGGGCCACGGCGGCCAGGACGGCGACCGTCAGCGCGGGGCCGGCGAGGGCGCGGGCGGTGACCGACCAGCGCCGGGTGAGCAGCAGGAGCAGGGCTCCGGCGAGGCCGCCGAGGGGCAGGACGCGGTCGTAGTACAGCCAGGAGTGCAGGACGCCGTAGGAGCCGGAGCGCCCGTCGAGGATGAAGCCCGAACCCGGCCGGGACATCTGGTAGGTGATGCCGTCCCACAGGGACACGTGTCCGGCGCCGGGGAACAGCTCGCCCTTCAGCAGGGCGAACAGCGGGTAGGAGAAGCCGATCAGGGCGCACGCGGTGACGGCACCGGTGAGGGCGAACTTGCGGGTGTCGCGGTGGCTGTGCCGCCACATGGTGACGAACAGGGCGGGCAGGACCACGAACATCGTTTCCTTGGTGAGCACGGCCGCGGCCGCGGCGAGGCCCGCGCCGAAGTGGTGCCAGAGGTGGCGGCTGGGCGAGGCGGCGAGGCAGAACGCCAGCAGCAGCCACGTCACGGCGATGTTGTCGAGGAAGATC
The DNA here is from genome assembly GCF_053598275.1 of Streptomyces sp. NPDC001156. Lineage (NCBI taxonomy): Bacteria > Bacillati > Actinomycetota > Actinomycetes > Kitasatosporales > Streptomycetaceae > Streptomyces > Streptomyces sp. NPDC001156. Next base: position 5,205 of record NZ_JBSFJX010000289.1, read on the forward strand.
TCCCGGCTGAGGACGACCGCGAGCGGGGAGAGTCCGAGCAGGGCCATGCCGAGTCCGGCGGCCCAGCGGGGCAGCGAGAGCCGGCGGCCGAGGACGTAGACGAGGACCGCGCTGACGCCGCTGATTCCGAGCATGAGGATCCGCATGGTGCCGACGGTCATCGAGCCGGGGCTGATCGCCGCGGGGAGCTGGCTGAGCAGGGCTATCTGGATCCAGCCGAGCGGCGGGTGGTCGTACCAGTAGGTGTAGTGGGCGAGGCCCCGGCCCTGCTGGACGGCCCAGGCCTGGGCTAGGTAGGTGCCCTCGTCGTCGCTGAGGGTCGGGTAGCCGGCGATGTTCCAGCCCTGGACGACGAGCATCACGGCGAGCAGGGCACCGCAGAGCAGCAGGTCGGGGCGGGAGGAGCGGAGCCGTACCGGCGGCCGTGCCCGGCCGGCCGGAGGCGTTTCGGGCACGGGTCGGCGCCCTGCGGGGACCTTCGCTGCGGTCACCGCGGGAAATGTGGAGGTCACGCAGGAACGTCCTCTCGGATGGTCTGGGCCGCGATGAGGTGCGCACCGACGTGCGTGGTCAACTCCCAGTCGTTACGGCCGCGTTGCTCGCGCCATATGGCGCGGATCGCGGCCCCGGCGAGGAGGACCTGGTAGAAGGGCCCGCCCATGACGAGTTTCAGGTAGTGGATGAGGCGGACCCTCAGGCCGTACTGCTTGCCGAAGTCGTGCAGCCCGACCACCTCGAAGGCGAAGGTGACCGCGGCGATGACCAGCGGCAGGAAGGTGAGGAAGGCGACGCCGACGGGCACGTCGAGGAAGAGCGCGACGGCCGCGTTGAGCGGGATGACCACGCCGGAGAAGGCCTGCAGGAAGGGTGTCATCAGTGTGTACCGGGCGAGCAGCCGCTGCCCGAAGGTGGCCAGTTGCTTCCAGTCCTTCTTCCGGTACACCTGCAGGAAGCCCTGGTTCCAGCGGGTGCGCTGCTTGAGCAGTGACATGAGGCTTCCGGGGGTCTCCTCCCGGGTGACCATGTCGGAGTCGTAGGCGACGACGACCTTCTTGCCGACGCTGGACAGGCGCACGCCCAGGTCGCAGTCCTCGGCGAGGCAGTTGGGGTCCCAGCCGTCCGCTTCCCTGAGGACGCGGGTGCGCACGAAGACGGTGTTCCCGCCGAGCGGGATGAACCCCTTCTGCGCATGCAGGTGCAGCCGGGAACGGAACCAGAAGAAGTACTCCAGGCAGTTGCGCAGGCTGTACCAGCTGGAGTGGAAGTTGATGAGCTGCACCCCGCCCTGGACGACGTCCGCGCCGGTCGTGCGGAACGCGTGGTCGACGTGGGCGAGCAGCTCCGGGTGGACCTGGTCCTCGGCGTCGAAGACCCCGACGACGTCGCCGCGGCAGTGCGGCAGCGCCGTGTTCATGGCCTTGGGTTTGTTCTTCTTCTCGTGGGTGTCGACGACGACCCGGACGCGCCGGTCACGGGCGGCGGCCCGCTCGGCCACTTCCATGGTCTCGGGGTCGTCGTGCCCGACGATCACGATGATCTCGAAGTCGGCGTGTGAGGACTCGAGCAGCCGCTGGACGGTGTGGTCCAGCACGGCCTGCTCGTGCCGCGCCGGCAACAGCAGTGAGAACGACAGGTGTTCGCCGCCGTCCGGTCTGCCGAACCGGGTGGAGGCCAGCACTTCGGGCGTACGCCACGCGTGCATCTGCCACCACAGGGTGAAGGCCGCCATCCAGAACAGGGCCAGTGAGACCGCGGCCATGAAGACAGACGTGAGCAAAAGATCCCCCCCAGATCCCGATTACCCCCTGTGCGGGCAACGGTGAGTTACCACCGGTAGACCCGCCGTGAAGAAAGTAGGGGGGGTCTGTGAAGTGCGAGAGCTATTCCGATAAACAGCTTGTTTCGGAACGGGCACGTGAGTAATGGGACCTATGCGAACACCTGCCCCGTTTCAGACAGTTCACCAGCCCGATGCACCGCATCCCGGGTGCTCAGCTCCTGTTCAGGGACGAGATGAGCCGTTCCGGATCGGTCGTCGGCGCGTCGCACGTGAAGTTGCGGCAGACGTACGCCGCCGGCTCGCCGGCCACCAGCGGGCGGCCGGCGAGGAGCGGGAACTCGTCACTCTCCGCGGCACCGACGGCGACGACGGCGCCCGGCGCGGTGCCCAGGAGCGCCGTACGGTGCAGGGCGATTGTCCGCTCGTCCGCGAGGCCGGGCCCGACGACGGCGACCCCCTTCGGCCCCTTCGAGCAGGGCCTCGGCGACGGCGAGCCCCCAGCCCCCGAACCGGGGCACGCGCGGCCCGAAAGCCTTCACCACCCCCAACGCCCGTTCGGCGGCGGCCCGGTGGGGCGCCGATCCGGTGTGTGCGGCATAGCTCAACAAGGCACCCGCCGCCGCGGTCCATCCCGACGGGGCGGCGTTGTCGGTGGGCTCCTGCGGCCGGCGGATCAGCGGCTCGGCGTCGGCGGCGGTGTCGTAGAGCGCACCGGTTGCCGAGTCGGTGAAGCGGGCGAGTACATGGTCGAGGAGGAGTCCGGCGAAGTCCAGCCAGACCGTTCCTAGTCAGTCATCCCGAGGCCTGTCGGCCTCACCCCGGGGCCGGGAAAATGGGCGGGGTGCCCGTCCGGAGGACGTCGTTTCTACTTGGTGCGAGTGAGCCCGATAGTCAGTCGGACGCGGGGGCCGTGTGCAGGAATCCAATGTTGTTGCCATGAGCACGCAAGAGAGCGTCTTTGAATCCTGTGGCCTCGGATGGGCGGGTACCCGTCGCGCGTCGACTGGGAGGGGTCAGGGTCGTGGACGTGGTGGAAGAGCGGTGCGCGGGGATCGACTTGAGCAAGGCGGATGCGAAGGTGTGCATCCGGCTGCCGGGTTCGGGGAAGCGGGCGCGGCGTGAGGTGCGGACGTTCTCCACGATGAGTGACGGTCTGCTGGCGCTGCGGGACTGGCTGGTGGACAACCAGATCACCCGGGTGGGCATGGAAGC
>NZ_JBSFJX010000290.1:0-8156 GCF_053598275.1 Streptomyces sp. NPDC001156
GAACAGCCGCCCCAGTAGGGAACGCCCCACCCACAGGCGTGGCACTCCCGAACAGGAACTGGTCGGACGGCATCCCATTACGGGATGACTCTTAGGCGAGCGTGACGGTCGCCGAGGCCGTCTGGCCGCCCGAGGCGACTGTGAGGGTGATCGTCCCGGGCCGCACCGCGGTCAGCGTGCCGGACGTCAGGTCGAGCACGGCCAGGGTCCTCGGCCTCCCTTCGGCGTGCTTCGCCTCGGAGGCCGAGTCCACGACGACGAGCCCGGAGTCGCCGCCCCAGGTGACCGTCGCGGGGAAGCGCAGCGGGAACCTGAGGCCGAATTCGCTCGTGATGCCCGTCGCGGACACCGTCGCCGAGTGGTCCACCGCGACCTGGTCGGGGGCCGACAGCTCGATCTTGTCGATCAGCGGCCGGCTCTCCGCCTGCAGCCAGTCCCGGGTTTCCGGGCTCGGTTGCCCGGCCTTCACCCGAGCGGGCCGCCGGTCGACCCCGACGTGCATCCAGCCGAAGAACCCGCCCTGGTCGGGCGAGCTGTACGGCGTCTTGCCCACAGCCGGAGTGGTGACCTCGAGCACACCGTCGGCGCGGGTCACCGACGCGGTGTGCGCGTGACCGGTGAACAGCGCGATCGGCTTGCCGGAGTTCTCCCGGAAGTCCGCCAGCCAGCGCTTGAGGAGGTCCGCCTCGAGCTGGTCGGACAGCTGTGAGGCCGCGGCGCCGGACGGGTCGTGCAGGGGGTGGTGGAACGAGACCACGACGCCGGTGACCGAGGAGTCCTTCGCCGCCTTCGCCAACTCGGACTGCAGCAGCGGAACCTGGTCCCAGTCCGACGTCCGCATGTCGCCGGTGTGGGAGTCCAGCAGGATGAAGCGGGTGCCCTTGTGGTCGAAGACCATCCGGTTGGGACGGCCGGTCGCGGTGAGGAACGCCTCGAGCCCGCCGGTCGCCGACAGGCCGGCCTCGTGGTTGCCCGGCGTCCAGTAGACCGGCAGGTCGCTCGGTACGTGGTCGCGCAGCAGTCCGTTGGCGAGCTCGAAGTCGGCGAGGGTGTTGTTGTCGACGAAGTCGCCGTTGATGAGGATGAAGTCGGGCTTGCCGGCGACGGCCTGGTCCAGCGCGATGGCGGCCTGCCGTCCCGAGAAGGAGTTCAGGCCGGCGGCCGCGCTGATGTGGAGGTCGGACAGAACGGCGAACGTCCACCGGTCCTCAGGAACGCCGCCCTGCTCGACCACGTAGGGGTCCGGCTGCGGCGGCTCACTGGTGTCGCCCTGCTGCCCGACCTGTGCGGCGAGCGCGTCGAACTCCAGTTGGCCGGCGTTCTTGTTGGTCTGCGACGTCTCGGCGGTGTAGACACGCTGCAGCGTGATGGGCTCCGAGAAGCCGGCGGGTATGTCGCCGACGACCCGGCGCCAGCCCGTCCAGTCGACGGTGAGAGCGAAGGTGAACGGCACGTTGGTGGTGCCCTGCGAGGACATCATGGCGCGCAGCCAGTGCTTCTGGCCGTCGCCGTTGACCCACAGCGCGAGCTTCTTCGCCCCTGTGGGCAGGGTGATCGGACCGGCGCCGGCCACCGCGTAGGCCGCAGAGGTGCTGGACTGCCCGGTGAAGTCGTAGGTGAGCCGCAGGGCGTGGTTGTCCGCGGCGGCGCCGGGTCGGTCCGGGGCAGCGACGAAGGCGACCGACGCGGTACCCCGGGCGGAGGCCGCTGTCCAGCGTTCGGCCGGCTCGAACTCGGCCAGCGAGACATCGATCAGACCCACTGTCACCGGAAGCTTGGCCGTCACCCCCTCCACCGTCGCCGTGAGGGTCACCGCCTTGCCGCCCGCGTTCGAACCGCCGGTGATGGCGAGGCTTCCGTCTGACTCGGCCGTCACCGTGATCACGGACTTGTCGTAGTCGAGCGTCACATCGCGCGGTGCCACCGGTGCGTCGAATCCGTCGGCGTCGTACCCGGTGAGTCTGACGTGCGCCGTCGCGTCCGGGTCGATGGTGATCGCACGCTGGGAGAAGGCCAACCGGTGCAGATCGCCGACGACGCGCAGCTCGTGCTCGCCGTCCGCGGACCCGGAACGGGCGCGCAGCGTCCCGGATCCCGGCCGCTTGGCGCGGAAGACTCCGTCTCGCGCCCTGCCGAGCGAGCCCGGCTCGGCAGTCCACTTGACCGGCTGCTTGCCGACCGCGACGGGCGCCCACGTCTCGTCGTAGCCGGCGACCGCAACGTCAAGGGTGAGACCGGGAACCACTCGGTCGGCCTGGGGGCGCACGTCAAGTCCCCGCAGGGTGCCCGAGCCCTGCGGCGCGAACAGGCCGACGCCGTTCGGCACCGGCCGCTCGTTCCCGTCCGACGGAGTGTTGATGACGCCCGCCCCGGCGTCGCCGGGCCGTCGAGCGACCAGTTCGGTGGAGCCGCCGCCGTCGAGCATGAACGCCTCGGTGGCGCCGAGGCGCACCATGAGCTTGGCCATGTCGTCGAAGCTGAGGCCGGGGGAGAAGTTCGCCGAGCCGTCGACCGCGACCAGCAGAAGCCTGTGCCCGCCGTCCAGCCAGCCGATGGCCGTGCGGGGCTTGGGCGCGTCGTTGCCCGTGCTCGGCGGAAAGTCGATCGCGGCACCGTTGCGGACCAGCACCGACCCGCTGCCGAGCGCCATGCGCAGCTCGGCGGTCGTGTCGCTCTGCGGCTGGAACCCGACGGTGACGGTGTCACCCAGCCGGGCGGTGGCCAGCTGGCCGGAGGCGGCGCCGCGACCGAGGACGATCAGACCGCCGTCCGGTACGGCCGTATCGGTGATCTTGCTGTTGACCGCGGTGATCTTGCCGCTCTCGACGACGAGTTCGGTGTAGGGGCCCGCATCGTGGATGAGCGTGCGGTCGCCCGGCCCCCACGGCGGGGTGAACACGGCGATGCCGTCGGCCGGCACGGTGGACGAGTTGAGCGCGGCGAGCGGCCGCTGGGTGCCGGCCACGGTGACCGTACCGGTGAGCATGAGATCGGCGAGCCGGGCGACCCGGTCCGTGCCGATCGCCGCGACGGTCGACGACTGGTTCGTGCCCTTGCGGAGCTCGCCGCCCTTGATCTCCGGCCCCTCGGCCGCATTGGTCTCGGTGATGTTGAAGTAGTCACCGTTGACGGCGGCGACCGCATGCTGGGCGCCGGCCGCCTGCGACAGCGGCCGCGCCTCGCTCACCTTGTCGGCGATCAGGTTTACGCCGACCGACTCGTCGGCCAGGTCGGCGTTGAGTACATGGACCCGCATCCAACCGGTACGGCCGAAGGTGTCGAAGGAGGTGAGGACGATCCCGGGTGCCACGGGGCAGTCCACCCGATCGGCCTCGACCGACTCCCCGGGTATGGTCGTCTGGTATGTCGGAACTGCGTATCCGAATCGCTTGTTCGACGCCGCGACGGGGGAAGCGGGGGCGCCCCCGAGCTGCTCGGGTCTGCTCTCCTGGCCGGTACTGGCGGTTGCGACGCCGCTGCCGGTCGCGGCGAGCCCGGCGGCGACAGCGCCGACGATGAGCCCGCGTCGCGTCATGCCTGCGGCGCTGTTGTGACGGTTGTCCATGATCCGAGACGCTATTCACGCCGGTGAACGGCGAGATGAACGACGAGGTATGGCTGGACGTCGTCTTGGAATGCGCCCACGCCTGGGCAACAGAAACCTGTCAGTGGCCGCTCGGGTATTCTTCGGCGCGGCCACCAGGCGGGCCTACGCGTTGCCGTAGGCGGCCCACCCGGTGTCGATCCCTTTGCCTCAGCCGGGACCGTGGCCGGACGCAGCAAGCTCCGGGATGACCTCAGCGGCCAGCCGTTCGAGGTGTTCGGCGGGGTCGAAAAGCGGCGTGAACAAGATGAGTTCCGCGCCGGCAGCGACGACGTTACGCAACTGGCGTGCACATTCCCCTGGCGTTCCGGCGATCGCGGCGGCCTCGATGTCAGGTGACTGCTTCATGTAGAGCGCGGCCAGCGCAGCGTTGATCCGGTTGCGGGCCCGCTGCGCATCGTCGTCCAGCGCGATGTAGATACGCTTGGCGATACGGAAGTCATCTGTCGGCCTGCCGGACTCGGCCAGGGCCTGCCGTACGATCTCGACCTGGTCGGCGAACTTCGCAGTCTGGACCTGTCCCGCACCGAAGAAGCCGCTGAACAGGCCACTCGTCACGGCGCGTCGCAACGCGATGCGCCCGCTCCCGCCGAACCACACCGGCGGGGAGGGCTTCTGGAACGGTTTCGGTTCCATGCCGGCGTCGGTCAACTGCCAGAACTCGCCGGAGAAGTCGACGCGGTCGTCGCGCCACAGCCGGGTCATCAGCTCGACGCCCTCCCAGAAGCGCGCGATGTAGCGCTCCTGGTCGACACCGAAAGCCGCGAACGGCCGTTGCTTGCCGCCCGTACCGAAGCCGACCTCGATCCTGCCTCGGCTGATCTGGTCCAGCGAACTGATGCTCTTGGCCAAGTGCACCGGACTGTGCAGCGTGGACACGAAGACCACGCATCCGAGACGCAGCCGCTCCGTGCAGGCAGCGGCGTAGGTCATGGTCTCCATCGGTCCGAGCTGCGGACTGAAACCCAGTGTCTGCTCCTGCGTCCAGGCGCTGTCGAAGCCCAACTGCTCGACCCGTGTGAGATAGGTGCGGAACGCGGCGGGATCGAACTCACCATCCGCGTGGAACTGTGGGATCGAGATCGCGAATTGCACAGGCACAACCTATTTCTCGTCATCGACGGCGCGCCGTAGCGCCACACTGCTCGTCGTCGCGGCCGCATGCGTCCTGTTCCACCCCGCGACGCTCCAGGCGGCGGTCTCCAGGGGAGGGGTGTGCCGGTGCGGTGGCCATGCGGTGCGGCCCGACCGGCCCCTCGGCTGTCCCTGCACGTCTGAAGACGCTTGTGTCGGCCGGGTGCTGGAGACCCGCACCTACCAGGAGTCGGGCAGCCGGCCCCGCGACGCCTGCGACCTCACCGTCGCCGGCCGCGACCTGCGTCTCGTCCTCGCAGCGGTGGGGAGACACGCACATGCCGCGCCCGGCAGGCCCCTGCGCTCTGCGCCGCACCGCCTCCACCGGGCAGCCCGTCGATGTCGCCTTCGTCAACGACCAAGGCGACATCGTTCCGCCCCTGACGTCGCCTTCCTCGTCGACACCCCTGCCGCTCAGCAGTGCGCCCCACCTGATCAGCGCTCGCCGGGAACATCACCCGCCTGCCGCGGGGTCATGCGTCCCTGTCCTGGTCCTCCCGCCTTGCGACCGTCGGCACGGGCGCGTCGGCGCAGGTAACACAGCGCGCTCACGGTGACGACCAGCGGCCAGAGCAGGTACCAGCCGGTCATGACGAGGAGCGCGGAGACAGCGACGAGGGCAAGGAAAGCGGTACGGCGGGCCAGGCTGCCGCGCGGCAGGAGCCGTAGGGCCGCGGCCGTTCCCAACGCGTACACGGTCACGAATGATCCGGTCGTGAGAAGCACGAGTGGGCTGGGGCCGACGCCTGCGGCTGTCGTGGTGACGAGGGCGAGGCCGGACAGCGCAGTGACGACGGCCAGGCTGCGTCGTGGCACCTCGCCGACACTGGCGCCTCGGGCCAGCCAGCCGGGCAGCGCGCCGTCACGGCCGAGCGCTGCACCGAGTCTGGCGGCGCCGGCGAAATAGGCGTTCATCGTGCCGAGGGTCAGCAGGACTGCGGCGCCAGCGGCGAGGACCCGGACGGTGCCACCGATGCCGAGGGCGAGCAGCTCGGCGAGCGGGGCGTCCGTCGTCCCGGCGGCCGGGCCGAGCACCATCACGCCGGCGGTGGCGACCGCGAGATAGAGAACGCCGACGACCACGACCGCGATGCCGGTGGCTCGGGGCAGGTCCCGCGCCGGATGGCGGAAGTCCCCGGCGAGGTGGGTGATCGCTTCCCAGCCTGCGAAGCTCCAGACCAACAAGGCAGCCGCCGGACCGATCGCCAGCCAGCCGTGCGGCGCGAACGGCCGCAGGTTGGCGAGGCGGGCGTGAGGCAGTGCCGCAAGCACGGCGGCCAGCAACAGCGTGACGAGGAGCACGGCGAGCACGAGCTGGAGTCGGCCGGAGACGGTCACCCCGAACCAGTTGGCCGTGGCGACCACGATCACCAGTGCCACCACCGTTGCCGTCGCCGTCCGCTGACCGCCACCGAGGGCGCTCGTCACGTACGCGCCGGCGAACATGCCCGCCGCCGGAGCCCCCGCCGGTACGGCGAAGTAGAAGCACCAGCCGACCGCCGCCGCGGCCCGTGCCCCGAAGGCATGCCGGACGTAGGTGGAGACTCCGCCGCCGTCCGGGTATCGCGCCCCGAGCGCCGAGAACGTGGCGGCGAGGGGCACCGACACCACTACGAGCGCGACCCAGGCAAGCAAGGACGCCGGCCCGGCAGCCCGAGCGGCGAGCGCGGGGAGAGCGATCACGCCCGTACCGAGGACGGCGCCGATATACAGCGCGGCTCCCTGCCAGACGGTCAACCGCCCGACCGGCTGAGCCGAGACTTCGCGCGTGGCCAGTCCGTCGGTCATGCGGCAACCTGACCGTTGCGGCGGAAGCCCGCCAGCGCGTGCGTCATGCCGATGACTCCCTTGGTGGGTATGGCGATGTCGCCGAGCGCGGCGGCCGCGTCGAACAGGGCGCCGTGACAGGGCGCGGTGCCCGGAAACCCATCCCACGCAGTGCTTCCAGTCGACGGCGCGACGAGCGGCCGGTCCGCGACACCGCGGGTGCCCACGGGGAAGCCGGGGTCGCCGGTGCCGGTTCTGCGGCGAAACGAGGAGTGCATGCGTCCTTGCCCTCTGCTGTCTCTCGTGTGCTGAACGTGCGGTCCGGCGGGAAACCTAGCCCGACATCCCTGACACCTGGTGTCAGGGGATTGCGGCAGACTCGCCTCATGCGTGCGAGCCGATTGCTGTCCGTCCTGTTGCTGCTCCAGGACCGCGGGCGCATGACCGCCCAGCAGCTGGCCGACGAGCTGGAGGTGTCCGTCCGCACCGTGTACCGGGACATGGAGGCGCTCGCCGCGGCCGGAGTCCCGCTCTACGCCGACCCAGGGCACGACGGCGGCTACCGGCTGGTGCATGGGTACCGGACACGGCTGACCGGACTGACGCACGAAGAGGCGGAGGCGCTGTCCCTCGCGGGACTGCCCGGACCGGCCGCCGACCTCGGCCTGGGCAGTGTGCTCGCCACCGCCCAGCTCAAGCTGATGGCCGCGCTGCCCCACGAACTGCGCGACCGGACCGGCGTGTTGCGGCAGCGGTTCCACTTGGACACCGCGGGCTGGTACGACCGAACGGAGCCCACTCCTCACCTGGCTGCCGTGGTCGACGCGGTATGGCACCAGCAGCCCATCCGGATCCGCTACCGCCGCTGGAAAGCTCCCCAGGAGGTGACCCGGACGCTGGAGCCCTACGGGCTGGTGCTCAAAGCCGGCCGCTGGTACCTGGTAGCAAGCCATTCGGATTCCGTCCGCACCTACCGCATCTCCCAGATCCTGCGGATCCGGATACTGGATGACCACTTCGACCGGCCCCATGACTTCGACCTGGCCGCGCACTGGGGGGCGTATCTCGAGGAGTTCGACGCACGCCGCTACCAGGGCGAAGCAGTCCTGCGGTTGTCACCGCACATCATGGAACAGCTGCCCGACTTCATGGAACCGGCGGTGGTGCGCGTTGCCCACGACACCGCCGGACCACCAGGTCCCGACGGCCGAGTTCAGGTGGCCATCCCGATCGAGTCCGTGGAGCACGCCGCGGGCATGCTGCTGCGCCTCGGGACGGAGGCCGAGGTCTTGGCCCCCACAGAGCTGAGGGCACTGATCGCAAGGACCGTTGCCGGGCTGGCCCACGTATACGGAGTATCGCCCGGCCCGGCATGACAGGCGGGACCGAAGGCGGCCCCATCGCCGGCAGACCGGGTCCCGCACGGAGCGACGGCGCGGACAGGGGGCCGTACCGAACCCAGTGGCGGTGTCGGACGGTTCGCGTCGCCGGATCCCGGCGCGCTTGGCGCAAGGACCCGCGACGACCGGGAAGCCGGCCGAACTTGCGTGCTCGGGGTGGACTGGGGTGTGAAGGAGACCGCCACCACCACCGATGACGCCTATGACCTTCCGCATGGCGAGTATGGCAAGCGGGCCGCGCAGCGGCTGGC
>NZ_JBSFJX010000291.1:0-8132 GCF_053598275.1 Streptomyces sp. NPDC001156
CCGACCTCGGGGCCGGTGCAGGGCGCGGGCGTGGACTCCTGGGTCAGGACACGGAAGGCGATGTGCCAGCCGAGGGCATCCTTGACCAGGCGTGCACCGGTGATCCGGTTATCGGTGGTGGCGTGCTTGCCGACGGGGAGGTCTTTGGTCCAGCGGAATCGGACCCGGCCGATCCTGGGCAGGTTGACCATGCCCCAGCGGCGGTGTACCCGCTTGATGTTCAGGTCGCGGCCCTGCGGGACGTCCACGCTCATCACGGACCGCAAGCGGCCTTTGAAGTTCGGTGCGTTGGCCCGGCCCTCCCAGCAGTTCTTCCACGCCTGGACGTACGTCTTCAGCACCGCTTGTGCGGCCTGCGCGGGCAGGACGGCGAGGAAATCGAGGTCCTTGCGGGCCTGCCGTATCGCAGCATCGGCGTTCGCAAGCGTGCGCTTGTCCTTCGGCATCATCTGCCACCAGGCGTGCAGCAGGTTCCACATCGTGCGGGCCGCGTGCGCCTGGGCATCGGCGTTCGACACCTCGGCAGGCGATAGTGCAAGCCGGGCGCGGTGCCCGAACTGCCGCTTCACCAGGGTGTTTTCACTCATAGCGATCACCATACTGCAGTTGGTTTATGTCGCCGCGATGGAATCCGAATCCCGATGTTCGCACCGGTCGTCACGTTGTCTTCGACCTGCATGTCCATTTGGTGTTCGTCACGAAGTACCGGCGCGGCGTGTTCACCGACGCCATGTTGAACAGGTGCGAGGAGATCATGCGGGAGGTGTGCGAGGACTTCGAGGCCGAGTTGAAGCAGTTCAACGGCGAGCACGATCACGTGCACCTGCTCGTGCACTACCCGCCGAAGGTCCAGCTCTCCAAGCTGGTCAACAGCCTCAAGGGCGTCTCCGCCCGACTGCTGCGCAAGGAGTACGACACGCACGTCCGCCGGTACCTGTGGGGCGGGCACTTCTGGTCCGGCTCGTACTTCGCCGGCTCATGTGGAGGGGCGCCGCTCACCGTCGTGAAGCAGTACATCGAGCGGCAGCAGCGCCCCGTAAGCTGAGGTCAACAGTGCGGACCCGTGTCCACGGCCGAGGTCAGAGCAGTCCTGAGATGCGCTTCACCACCACCCTGAAGGGCGGCGCACTGCGCAAGATTAGAGGTAGACACGGCCCACGGTGGCGCCGCCGCCCGGTGACCAGAACGGAAGCCGGCCGCTCACCGCTCCAGCAGCATCCGCTGAAGCTCCCTGGCCGCGCGCGGCGGGGCCACGTCGCTGCGGTGGGCCAGGGCGATGGTGCGGTACAGGCCGGGCCGGGCCAGCGGGGTCACGCGCAGGCCGCTTCCGGAGCGGGTGGCGATCATACGCGGGACGACGGCGACGCCGAGACCCGCCCGTACGAAGCCGAGGACCGCGTCCATCTCACCGCCCTCCACCGCGAACTCCGGCTCGAAGCCTTCGGCGCGACAGGCCGCCACCGTCAGTTCCCGCAGGTCGTAGCCATGGCGGAACATGACAAGACGCTCGCCCTCCAGGTCTGCGATACGCACGGTGCGGCGGCCGCCACCGGGTCTGGGCTCGTCGGGCGAGGACACCACCACCAGATCCTCGCGCAGCAGCTCCACCGTGCTCAGTGCGGGGGAGGGGGTGGGCAGGGGCAGCACGATCAGGGCCAGGTCGAGGGCGCCGCGCGCCAGTTCCCGGACCAGGTCGTGGGAGCCGCCCTCCTCGATCAGCAGCTGGATTCCGGGGTAGCGGTCGTGGAAGGCGCGCAGCACGTCCGGCAGCAGTCCGGTGCACACGCTCGGCGTCGCGCCCAGGCGCACCCGGCCGCGGCGCAGCTGCGCCAGTTCCTGCACCTCGTGCCGCGCCGTCTCCGCGTCGGCGAGGATGCGGCGGGCCAGGGGCAGCAGCGCCTCGCCCGCGTCCGTGAGCGTGATGTTGCCGCGCGCCCGCAGGAACAGATCCGCGCCCAGCTCCCGCTCCAGTGCCCTGATCTGCTGCGACAGCGACGGCTGGGCGACATGGACGAGGTCGGCGGCCCGCGTGAAGTGCCGGGTCTCGGCGACCGCCACGAAGTACTGGAGCTGCTGGAACTGCACCTCACCAGCATAGGGCCTGTCTATCGAAACGAGGCGGACCATGTCTTGGACCGATGACAACCCCCCGTCCTAGCGTTCTGCCATGGCTCTGGCAACGCGGACGGACCGACGGCCGTCCATGGCACGCACCGTGTGGGACTCGACCCTCGGCAAGAAGACCGTGATGGCGGTCAGCGGGCTGATCATGCTGCTGTACCTGATCGCCCATGTGATCGGCAATCTCAAGATCTTCTTCGGTGCGGGCGAGTTCAACCACTACGCGCACTGGCTGCGCACCGTCGGCGAGCCCTTCATGCACTACGAGTGGACGCTCTGGATCATTCGGATCGTGCTGATCGTCGCCGTGGTCGCGCACGCCGTCTCCGCGTACCAGCTCAGCCGCCGCGACATCAAGGCGCGCCCCAGCAAGTACGTGCACACGAGGCCCCGGGCGAGCTATGCGACCCGCACCATGCGCTGGGGCGGGATCATCCTCGGCCTGTTCATCGTCTGGCACGTCCTCGACCTGACCACCGGCACCGTGCACTCCGGCGGCTTCCAAGAGGGCCACCCGTACCAGAACGTCGTCGACACCTTCTCCACGTGGTACGGCGACGTCATCTACATCGTGGCGATGCTCGCCCTCGGCCTGCACATCCAGCACGGCTTCTGGAGCGCCGCCCAGACCCTCGGCGTCGGCAGCCGCACCCGGGACCGTGCCCTGAAGACCACAGCCAATGTCCTCGCGCTGTTGCTCACGGCCGGTTTCATCGCCGTGCCCGTGGGCGTCATGACCGGAGTGGTGAGCTAGAGATGACTTCCTATGCGGACTACGCGACCGGAGAGCCGGTCGCCGACACCAAGGCCCCGTCCGGCCCGGTCAGCGAGCGCTGGGACAAGCGCCGTTTCGAGGCCAAGCTGGTCAACCCGGCCAACCGGCGCAAGCACACGGTGATCGTCGTGGGCACCGGCCTCGCCGGCGGCTCCGCGGGCGCCACCCTCGCCGAACAGGGCTACCACGTGGTCCAGTTCTGCTATCAGGACTCCCCGCGCCGCGCCCACTCGATCGCCGCGCAGGGCGGTATCAACGCCGCGAAGAACTACCGCAACGACGGCGACTCGATCCACCGCCTCTTCTACGACACCGTCAAGGGCGGCGACTTCCGGGCCCGCGAGTCCAACGTCCACCGCCTCGCCCAGATCTCGGTCGAGATCATCGACCAGTGCGTGGCGCAGGGCGTGCCCTTCGCCCGCGAGTACGGCGGGCTCCTCGACACCCGCTCCTTCGGCGGCGTCCAGGTCTCCCGCACCTTCTACGCCCGCGGCCAGACGGGCCAGCAGCTCCTCCTCGGCGCCTACCAGGCGCTCTCCCGGCAGATCGCCGCCGGCAACGTGGAGATGCATCCGCGTACCGAGATGCTCGATGTGATCGTGATCGACGGGCGGGCCCGCGGCGTCGTCGCCCGCGACCTGATCACCGGAAAGATCGACACGTACTTCGCGGACGCCGTGGTCCTCGCCTCCGGCGGCTACGGCAACGTCTTCTATCTGTCGACCAACGCGATGAACTCCAACGCGACCGCCATCTGGCGGGCGCACCGGCGCGGCGCCTACTTCGCCAACCCCTGCTTCACACAGATCCACCCCACCTGCATCCCGCGGACCGGCGACCACCAGTCCAAGCTCACGCTGATGAGCGAGTCGCTGCGCAACGACGGCCGGATCTGGGTGCCGAAGGCGAGGGGCGACAACCGGCCGCCGAACGAGATCCCCGAGGACGAGCGCGACTACTACCTCGAGCGCATCTACCCGTCCTTCGGCAACCTGGTACCCCGCGACATCGCCTCCCGCGCCGCCAAGAACGTCTGCGACGAGGGCCGTGGCGTCGGACCCGGCGGCCAGGGCGTCTACCTCGACTTCGCGGACGCGATCAAGCGCATGGGCCGCAAGAAGGTCGAGGAGAAGTACGGCAACCTCTTCGACATGTACGCGCGGATCACCGCGGAGAACCCGTACGAGGTGCCGATGCGGATCTACCCCGCGGTGCACTACACCATGGGCGGCCTGTGGGTCGACTACGACCTGCAGACCTCGATCCCGGGCCTGTTCGCCGTCGGCGAGGCGAACTTCTCCGACCACGGCGCGAACCGCCTCGGCGCCTCCGCGCTGATGCAGGGCCTCGCCGACGGCTACTTCGTCCTCCCGTCGACGATCAACGACTACCTCGCCCGCAACCCGCACCAGGACCAGGTCACGGTCGACCACCCCGCCGTCCAGGAGGTGCTCGCCGAGACGGAGGACCGGCTCAACCTGCTGCTGTCCGTCGACGGCGACCGCACCCCCGACTCCTTCCACCGCGAGGTCGGCGAGCTCATGTGGGAGTTCTGCGGCATGGCCCGTACCGACGCGGGACTGCGCAAAGCCCTGGAGCGCATCCCGCAGATCCGTGAGGAGTTCTGGCGGCGGATCAAGGTGCCGGGCACCGGCGAGGAGTTCAACCAGTCGCTGGAGAAGGCCAACCGCATCGTCGACTACCTGGAGCTCGCCGAGCTGATGTGCCTCGACGCGCTGCACCGCTCCGAGTCCTGCGGCGGCCACTTCCGCGAGGAGTCCCAGACCCCCGACGGGGAGGCCGCCCGCAAGGACGACGAGTTCGCCTACGCGGCCGCCTGGGAGTTCACGGGCACCGGCGAGGCGCCCGTCCTGCACAAGGAAGACCTGGTCTTCGAGTACGTCCACCCCACCCAGCGGAGCTACGCATGAAGCTCACCCTGCGCGTCTGGCGGCAGAAGAACGCCGACGCAGAAGGCGCCATGTCCACATACGAGGTGGACGGAATATCGACCGACATGTCCTTCCTGGAGATGCTCGACACCCTCAACGAGGAGCTCATCCTCAAGGGCGAGGACCCCGTCGCCTTCGACCACGACTGCCGCGAGGGCATCTGCGGCGCCTGCTCGCTCGTCATCAACGGCGACGCGCACGGCCCCGAGCGGACCACCACCTGCCAGCTGCACATGCGGTCCTTCAAGGACGGCGACACGATCGACATCGAGCCCTGGCGGGCCTCGGCCTTCCCGGTGGTCAAGGACCTGGTCGTGGACCGCTCGGCCTTCGACCGGATCATCCAGTCCGGCGGCTACATCACCGCCCCTACCGGCGCCGCGCCCGAGGCCCACGCCACGGCCGTGCCGAAGGCGGACGCCGACTTCGCCTTCGAACACGCGGAGTGCATCGGCTGCGGCGCCTGCGTGGCCGCCTGCCCGAACGGCGCGGCGATGCTGTTCACCTCGGCCAAGATCAATCACCTCAATGTGCTGCCGCAGGGCGCGCCCGAGCGCGAGACCCGGGTCCTGGACATGGTGGCCCAGATGGACGCGGAGGGCTTCGGCGGCTGCACGCTGACCGGGGAGTGCGCCACCGCGTGCCCGAAGGGCATCCCGCTCGTCTCCATCACGAACATGAACAAGGAGTGGCTGCGCGCGACCCGCAAGTCGGGCAGTCGCTAGCACCGAGACTGGCCGGCGCCGCTCGGGACGGGGCGGCGCCGGCCGCACGACGTTCGCCGGCACGGTGCGGACGGGCGGGAGCGGGCGTGGTGCTCAACCGTTCCTGGGGACTGAGCATGGGTTGCACGGGCTCAGTCGGACGCTCCGAACGGTGTTGGGCGTCCTGGTCTCCCGCGTTCGCGCCGCATCCGGCGACACGGATCGTGTCCGTGGTCCAAGGATGCGGGGGCGGGTTCCCTCACGCCCGCGGGTGCCGTGTCCGGCCTGGGCGGTCCGATGCCCCACACGATCGCTCTGGTCGTGTGGGGGCGGTGCCGTCCGTCGCCGGATGCGGTGCCCCAGGGCGCGCCTGCCGATCGCGATGCTCGCGGCATCGTGACGGCTGGTTTTCCTGGTTTTGCTGGTGAGGGGTTTTTGCCAGTGCTGGGCGCCCCACCTGCTGGTGTAGGCCGGGTCGACGGCGATGATGGTGATGCCGAGTTCGGCCGCCATGCTGACGAGCCGGGCCCGCAGCTTGGATACCGGCATGCCGGAGATCAACCGCCGAAACCGCCTCTGGCGGCCGTGCTTCTCCCGAGTTTTCACCGCGGCGAAGTCGAGGTCTTCGATCGCGATCGACACCCCGTGGCGTTTCGCCCAGTGCAGGAGCCGGATCAGTGCATGCCGTACCTGGGCATCCCGGTGGTCCGCGGTGCCGGACAGGTCGTAGAAGAACCGGCGCGGCCTGCCGACCGGATTGCCGTGGGCGTCCAGCCGCCAGGCGGCCAGATGGTCGGCGTTCGTATCGACACCGATCAGACCGCCTGCGCGGGCCTGGGACAGGGGAACGGTCTTGACTGGTGGGATGGTCCAGGAGGCGGTCAGGTACCAGCGGCAGCGGTCTGTGTCGTAGTGGATGCGGTAGGCCACGGCCCGGTTCGTGGTGATGCGGTCGGCCCACTCGTCGCTGCGGTGGTGGAAGACCGCGGTTGCGGCCAGGACGTACCGGCCGTGCCGGGCGTTCGCCAGGTGCGCAAGCGGGACGGGGAGCTTGAGGGAGACTTCGCCGTCCGGGGTGACGCGGATCGTCTCGTTCCCGAACCGCTTGCCCGATTCGCCGTCCGCCTGCAGGAACCAGCGCTCCGCTTCCCAACGACGCCGCCATGCCTGCTCGGTGAGCTGCGCCGCCTCGAGGTGGTGTCGGGTGTGGAGCAGGCGTTTGCCGCCCCGCACCACCCGCACCCGCCCCACCTCGTGATCGGCCCGCTCCCGCTCCAGCCGATCCTTCAGCAGATGCAGCCGCCGGGACTTGTGGAACCACTCCTGCCGGGTGCGGTATCCGCCCGGCGCCCGCTTCGAGCCCTTCTCACCCACCGGCAGCGACAACCGGTTGGCGATCGTCTTGATACCGGCCTCAAGGCTGCGGATGTGCGCGAGCTGGGCACGCCGGGACAGCGCCCACTGATCGTGGGTGGCCTTCGTGATCGAACCGGCCCACCGCGAGGACGACGTGTCGGTCAGGGCCCGCTTGCGCCTGGCCCACGTATCCGCGGAGTGCTCCAGCCCGTCGGCGCACCGGCGTTTGAGATCCTTCGAGGCCAGCGACCCCAGATGCGCGCCGACCAGACGTAACACGTCGTCGTCGTCCGGCGTGAGGCCCTTGATGCGGGTGCGGATCGCCACGCCGGACGGGCCGACGGCCACGAAGGAGGCAGCGATCGTGCGCAGCGACTCACCACGCATCGATGCACCCCCCTCCCTCAACGCTTGATCAGCAACAGGAAGAACGGTACCGGCCGGCACTGACAATGCCCGCCAAGCGGTCGTGCGCGCTGCAACACCACGAACAAGTACATGCTCGTGCACACTCACACACACTCCTGCACATCCGAAAACGAACAGATCCCAACCCCCGCATACGCCAGGCACTACGCACCAGCGCGGCCGACTGAAGCGGTCGATGAGGCGTATCGGCCTGCGCAGCTTCTACTGCTAGTACGGGCGGCCCCTGCCGAACACACGGGCCCTGACCGCGCTGCGACAGGGCATCGACGACCTGTGGGCGACGACCCGCCCGTGCTGCTTCCGCCCCTCCTCCGTGCCCGCTGGACGCCGTCGTCGATGGCGTCGGCGTGGGAGTACTCAGGTTGAACTCGTGATGTCCGGTGCCTTGATCGCGTCGTGGTCCATGGTCAGGCCGGTGGGCGGGAGGCAGCCGTCGATCAGGTGGGGCCGATACTGGATCTTTTTCAGCTTGCGCTTGATCATGCGGGTGAGGTGCGCGAGGTCGGCGGCGGCGAAGTCGGCCAGGTGCCTCTTGAGAAGCGACCAGATGCCCTCGGCCGGGTTCAACTCCGGTGCATAGGAGGGCATCCGGAAGATGCGCAGCCAGTCCTGGTGTTCCTCGGCGAAGTCGGCCAGCTCCTGGACGAGATGCACGTTCAGGTTGTCCCAGCACCACACCACTGGGGTGCCGAGTTGGAGGTGGGTCATGACGATCAGGTCCCGGTACTGGTGCCAGGTGAACGCCTTCGGCTCGCCGCGGCGCCCGTGCCAGATGTGCAGGGTGTAGAAGAAGCG
>NZ_JBSFJX010000292.1:0-8071 GCF_053598275.1 Streptomyces sp. NPDC001156
AGGAAGCCGGTCAGCGTGGCGTGCTCATCGGCCACCCGCGGAGGTTCGGTCCTCTCCCGGTTGTCCATCGGACCATCATGACAGCGAGGGGCGCACGGCAGTCGGATCTTTGCGGCTGACCTGCGCCGCCGACGACCGGTTGCCGCTCGGCGGTTCGGCTGGAGCCTTCGGAGTGTGGAGGCCGGCCTTGGCATGCGTGCGGTGGTGGCTCCGCCCGGCTCCCGTCGTCGGCCGACGCGGTGGTGCATGGCTGATGGTCTGCGGGGGAGCGTCGGTTGAACGTCGTCGTCTGGGCGTCAGTGGCGTCGTGATGGTCTGCGGGGGAGTGTCAGTTGAACCTCGTCATCTGAGCGTCAGTGGCGCAGGCGCGGCGACCTGGTCGATGGCGCTGACGGGTGATGCTCACCCGTTGCTGACGTGAGTGACGAAAGGCCATGTCATTCTCACGCCGACCGCCACCAAGGTGCGCGGTGATCCGGCCGGCGAGCTGCGGGTCGAGTGCGGGCCTGTCCTCGTGGCGCGGCAGGAAATCGGGGACGGGGCGGGAAAGGTCGCGCAGCACGTAGGCGTTGCAGTCGTCGAGGAGTTTCAGGGCCCAGGTGCGGGCGTGGCGCTCGCCGTGGTCAGCGCGCAGCCGCCAGGTGTGGTTGCGGCCGGTCAGGCAGAAGTCGTGGTCGACCAGCAGACGTCCGGCGCCGACGGCTTCGGCGCGGTCGTGGCGCGGCCACACGGTGTGCAGGACCGCGGCGGGCATTTCCAGGAGCAGGGCGAGGAGGCGTTGGGCACTCAGCGCCATGGCGATGGCGGTGGATTCGTCGAAGAACCTGCGCTGGGCGTACCCGACGAACTTCTCGAACTCCTCAGAAGCTGGCCTGACAGAAACATGCCAAAAGAATGGCTTGGACTGCATTGTTACCCGCACCCGGTTTCGCCATGCTGTCGACCGCGCAGATCTCTCTGCGCGCGACAGGGGAGGACCATTGAAGAGACGAAGGATGATTGCGCTCGCGGCGGCGACCACCGCCGTGGCCGGGCTGTTCCTCGCCCCGGCACCCACGGCGTCCGCGTTGGCCACGTCGTGCTACGGCAGCGCCAAGACCATTAACGGCACCGACGACAATGGCCACTGGCCGCCCGGCGGTTCCACGTACACCACGTCCAATTGCAACGACATTAACGTCAAGATCACCCGGACGATCGACGTGCAGACCTGCTTCGCGCCCACGAGCGGCGGCTACTACTGCAACGGTTGGCGCACGGTCTACGCCAACACCTGGGGGCTGGCCGCCACCGACGTCAAGGACGGCACCAGGTTCTGGTTGTTGTTCACCAGCACCGACGTCCACGGACTCGCCGCCTACTGACCCCCCAAGGGGCTCCGGCGCCGGTCACGTGCGCCGGACCCCCCAGCCAGGCGGTGGGTGTGGGCAGGCCAGCCAGGGTCGCCGTGCGTGTCCAGGAGCACGTCGCCGCGGGCCGTCATCGCGCTGACCTCGACGATGCGCGCCTCGTCGTGCAGTCCGGTGGTCTCCGTTGATGCGGGCGGCGCGGGCTGCTCATCCACACATTCTCGCAGCGTGCACGGATGCGCGAGCCGCTTCACGCTTCGCGGCAATCCGTGTCCGGGCGAGGTCCTCGCCCGTGAAGTGCAGCCGCAGCAAGTATCCCCCAGCCCCCGCACCCCGTAAGCGACCCGCAATCTACCCATCGCGTCCCCTCGCCAACCAGCCCACTTCCACGGTGATTGAAGGATGTCGCGGCACCGCCGAAGTGCCTGCCACGATCTGCCGCGCAAGCGTCCGTCCGAGCAGACCCAAAAGGAGAGCAAACGTGCGTATCGGTAGAGCGGCACTCGGCGGTGCCGCAATTGCCACGGTTGGCATCTTGCTGACCTCCTCACCGGCCTTCGCGGAGACCCTTACCGTCTACCAGGGGGCGGACTACGGGACCTACAACACCTCCACCCGCAACTTCACTGTCTGCGACAAGGAGGCGGACGGCCACCCGGTCTACTCCTACTTCACACTGGTCGGCGGCGGGGAGACGAAGCACGTCTACGACCCCGACAGCTACGGCGGGGCCTGCGGCAGCGGCGGACCGATGAGCACCAGCTACCGCCTGAACACGTACGTGGTGTGCGAGGAGATCGATTTCTGGCCGGACAACTGCAACGCCACAGGGGTCTACTAACAGAGAGCATGCCTCGGTGGTGGCGCCCCCACCTGGGGTGCCACCCCACCGAGAGCGTGCTTCTGAGCCTCGGGGGCCTGGTCCGGAGAGGGCCTGCGCTGCAGCGCTCCAATCTGGCCGTGGCCGCGGCGACCGGTGTCATGTATCTGGAGGCCTCAAACCTCCCGGTCAAGCCCACCCGGGAGGACGCCATAGCCCTGCGCGACCTGCTGCGGGATCCCGGCTGTACCGCCACGCGGATCGCCGCCCTGCTGCGCACCTGGCCGCAGGCCACCTGACCCGAGAGCCACTTCGGCGTCTCGGGAGTATCCGGTCGGTACCGCTGCGCGCCGCTAGTCGGCACTGTCGCCCCCGTCGCTCGGAGGTCTGCACCGGACGCTGCCGATGCAGGCGGCGATGATGGCGCCGACCGCGGTGATACTCGCGGCGACGATCTGTGTCATGGCAATGCCCCTCGCACGGTGCGTCGTTGTGTTCCGCAGCGAGCATCAGCCCCGCCTCCTGCTTCAGGCAACCGCCGACTTCAGCGTTTCCGCAGGTCAAAGGCGGCTTCGGCTTCTCGTTTTCAGTGCCGGACGGGCATTCTCGGAGTCCTGACATCCCCCTATGCGCCTCTCGCAGCCGTCCCGAAAGCAGGAAAGAGAAGGTTGGGGCGGGCTGGGCGGCGGTCGGCACGGCGGGGGACCGGGCGGCCTGAAGCGGTTGTTGCGCGTCGGGCGGGGGCCTCCGCGCTCGACGCCGGGCAGCGCCCGGCGACACAGAGGAGGCAGCGGCCAGTCGGCGGGGTGTAGCGGGACGTGATCACTGCACGGTCGTCACGACGTCGTACCGACGGTTTCCTGACCCTGCTCACGGGATAGCCGTCGAGACCGATCGCCTTGCGGAACCGGATCAGCGGGGACTCGCTGATGCCCGCCGCCGCGGCCGCTTCCGAGATGCTCTGACGACCCGCTGCTCCGCTCTGGCGAGGCCGGGCAAGAACGAACGGATGCGCACCCGAGGGCGGTCAACATCCCGGCCCGTGTTGGCACATACGGACGGCGGGTCACCGCGCCGGCACTGGAGTGGCCGTGTGCATCCGGAGCATCCGGGGTGAAAGCGGGGCGCAAACGGGCGAGTTGCATGTCGGCGGTGGTCGACAGATCAGGCTCGCCGGGTCGGACCCACAAGCCAAAGGGCTGGCAACGCGCCCCGGCCTCGTACCGCTCAGCCTTCCCGAGCCGGACTGCTGGGCGCCGACGCGGCCACTACCCCAGGACACCTGTCGCTTCCCTGGGTCCTGGGCCGCCGCCCGGGTGAACTGCTGATGACGCAGCGCATGGTCGCCCCCGCCTTCTTGCAGGACTGCGCCCCTGGAGGCCGCACCTAGCGCCGCCCGGAAAGGCTCGATGGGCACCGAACTGGCCAGTTGCAGTGCCCAGCGGCTGACTGGCTTGCTCAGTCGTATAAATGTGCCGAGGTGCGGCAGTTGTCACCCGCGGGGTGCCCCGACCTGCGATCTCCCAACTGGCCGCGCCCTCGCCGCCCGGGTCCGCTCGGCCATCGGCATGGACCCCGAGCCGGACATGCTTCGGCTCGCGAGAGTAACTCCGGCCACAAGATTAGGTCAGTTGCCCAATAGTGGCAGCCGGTTCGTCCCGCCCATACTCGTCCGACGAACCGCAGCTGCGAGGCGCTCAGAAGGTGGGCTCTTCGGTCGGTGATACCGACGAGGTGGGTTCGTCGAAGCGCGAGCCCAGAGCCGACGGTCAGGGCTCGGGCCAGGTACCACCCGGACGCGGGAGGCCGACCGGCCACCCGTCACGCCGCCTCCTTCCCCCGCCGACCGAAGGACTGCCCTTCCATGATCAGACTCGGGCGCCTGCGCGCCACTGCAACGATTCTGATATCCGTCTGTCTAGGCCTGTTCGCCGCGACCCAAGCCCCGGCGGCGGCCGCCGCCTCGACGGTCCCGATCCCGCAGACCGCGAGCCATCAGCCCGCGAATACACCCGGCGCGCAGGCCGCCCCGAGTGCTCCGTCGACGAAACCGGCGCCGCAGAAGGCCGGTTACGAGCCCGCCGGCTGCTACACCCCGACCCCGAAGAAGGGGACAGCGAGCTGCTTCGCGCTGGTGCGGACGACCGGTGATCTCCGGACATCCGCCGACGGCCCGCCGTCGACCGCCGTGACGCCGGCCGACCTCCAGGCCGCCTACCGCCTGCCCGCCACCGGCCAGGACCAGACCGTCGCCATCGTGGACGCCTACGGCTACTCGGCCGCCGAGGCCGACCTCGCCGTCTTCCGCCAGCAGTACGGACTCCCCGCCTGCACCACCGACAACGGCTGCCTCCGCAAGGTCGACCAGCGCGGCGGCACCGACTACCCGCCGGACGACGTGGACTGGTCCACGGAGGCTTCCCTCGACCTGGACGCCGTCTCCTCGGCCTGCCCCGCCTGCCACATTTTGCTCGTCGAGGCGGACTCCAACGCCGTGTCCAATCTGGGCGCCTCCGTCAGAACTGCTGTGGCGCTCGGCGCCAAGTTCGTGTCCAACTCCTACGGCGTGCCGGACGCGGCCGCGGCCGGACACGTGAACGACGCCGACTACGACCACCCGGGCGTGGTGGTCACCGCGTCGACCGGCGACATCGGGAACGCGATCGAGTGGCCGTCCTCCGATCCGAACGTCGTCGCGGTGGGCGGCACGTCGCTGACCGCGACCCCGGGCACCTCACGCGGGTGGACCGAGACCGCCTGGTCCAAGGCCGGCAGCGGTTGCTCCTCGTTCGAGCCGCAGCCCGTGTACCAGAGCAACTTGGCAACCGGCTGCGCCAACAAGGCCACGGCGGACATCTCCGCGGACGCCGACCCGATCAGCGGTCTGGCGGAGTACGACTCCCTCGAGGGCGGCTGGGCCCAGGTCGGCGGCACGAGCCTGGCCTCGCCGCTGATTGCCTCGATGTACGCGCTCGCGGGAGCCCCTGCCGCGGGGACTTATCCGGTCACCTACCCCTACGTCCACGCCGGCAGCGGCCTGTTCGATGTCACCGCGGGCTCCAATGGCAGCTGCGGCAACGCGCTGTGCACCGCCGGCCCCGGCTGGGACGGGCCCACCGGGCTCGGCACGCCCAACGGCGTCGCATCGCTGACCATGGGCGCGCAGGGAACCGTCACCGGAAAGGTCACCGACAAGACGAGCGGCGCGCCGCTCGCCGGAGTGCCGGTCGTGGCGACGGACTCCGCCCATCAGCTCACGTTCCGCGCCGTCACCGACAGCACCGGCAGGTATCAGGTCGGCGTCTCCGCCGGTACGTACGAGGTGTCGGTGTCGAAGTTCGGCTACGGGACAGCTGTGGTCAACGGCGTGGTGGTGGCCGTCGGCCGGAGCACCACCGCGGACCTGGCCCTCACGAAGACGCCCGAGCACACGGTGCGGGGGAAGGTCACGGACTCCGGTCACGGCTGGCCGCTCTACGCCAAGCTCACCGTCCCAGGAGACCCGGACGGGCCGGTGTACACCGACCCCGTCACCGGTACCTACTCGATGACCCTGCCCGAACAGGCCAAGTACACCCTGACCGTAGCGCCCGAATTCCCCGGCTACGCACCGTCCGTCGCGACAGTCGCCATCGCAAAGCACAACCTGCATCGCGACCTGTCCGCCGGGCCCGACACGGAGCTGTGCACCGCGCCCGGATACGCGTACCCCGCGCAGGCCGACTTCGACGGCTGGACCACGGCCGCCAAGTACGGCTGG
Source organism: Streptomyces sp. NPDC001156 (assembly GCF_053598275.1). Taxonomy (NCBI): domain Bacteria; kingdom Bacillati; phylum Actinomycetota; class Actinomycetes; order Kitasatosporales; family Streptomycetaceae; genus Streptomyces; species Streptomyces sp. NPDC001156. The sequence continues at coordinate 5,930 of NZ_JBSFJX010000292.1, forward strand.
ACCGTCGCACGGAACGGCACGGCCACCGCAGGCTGGCGGTTCGACGACCCCGGCCATCGGGGAAACCTCACCGGTAGCCGCGGCGCGGGCGGCTTCGCCACCGCGGACCCGGTGCACGACGCCGACGCGGCCATGGATACCGACCTGACCTCGCCGGTGTTCAGTCTGGTCGGGCAGAAGGACGCCGACCTCAGGTTCAACGCGGCCACCGAACTCGCGACGGGCTCCCAGGCGGACGTGTCGCTCACCGTGGACGGCGGCCGAACGTGGAAGCGGGTGTACCAGGCCGGCGAGGCTGCCGGCGCCGTCGACGTCCCCCTGACACAGGCGCTGGGCCACAGCCAGGTGCAGGTCCGCTTCCACTTCAGCGGCGAGGGCGAGTCGTACTTCCAGCTGTCCGACGTGTCGGTGGGCCGTTGCCGGACGCTCGGGGGCGGGCTGATCGAGGGTCGGGTCACCGACACGAACACCCATCAGCCGCTCGACGGCGCCACCGTGACGGACAGTTCCGCTCCCGCCACGGATCTTTACGCCACCACGACCAGCGCGACCGACCCCGACGACGCGAACCTGCCGGGCGGGTTCTACTGGCTCTACAGCCCGAACGCCGGCACCAACTCCATCACGACGACAGCGGCCCGGTACACGACCGACCGCAGCGCCGTCAGCGCGTCCGGCGCGATCCACACCTACAACCCCGTCATGCAGGCGGGCCGGTTGAAGGTCACGCCCGCCGAGGTGTCGCTGGCGTCCCCGCTCGGAGACAAGGCGAGCAAGGACATCACCCTCACCAACACCGGAACCGCCCCCCTCAAGGTCTCTCTGTTCGAGCAGAACGCCGGCCCGCACGCAACGCCCCCGGCGGCCGGTGACGGGGCGTGGCAGAGCCTGCCCGACTACCCCGCTCCGGTCATCGAGAGCGTCGTGGGATCCTACGCGGGCAGGACGTACTCGGTGGGCGGTACGACCGACTTGCGCGGCGGAGGCCGTGTCGGGCGGGGCACGCTCCTCCCGCACGGTTACGTCTACGACCCGGTAGCCGGGTCCTGGTCGCAGATCGCCGACCTGCCGCAGCTACGGACGGCCGCCACGGGCGCGTTCGTGAACGGCACACTGTATGTCGTCGGAGGCCTGAACTACCCTCCGACAGGAGGCAGCGGCGTGCGGCAGTCCACCACCTTCGCGTACCACCCGGACACTGACACCTGGTCGCAGGTCGCCGACCTTCCGCAAGCGGTGGATCTCGCCAACGCCGCCGTACTCGACGGCAAGTTGTACGTGATCGGCGGTGAGACAGCCACCGGCAGTTCGGCCGCCGCCTACCGGTATGACCCGGCCGGCAACACCTGGACCCGGATCGCCGACTATCCGATCCCCATGGATTCGGGCGGATGCGGCGGAACCGTCGACACCATCGTGTGCGCCGGAGGCGAGAGCGTACCCCCGGTGGGCTTCGCTCCCTTGACGAACACCTACGTCTACCACCCGAAGACCGACACCTGGACGCGTGCCGCCGACATGCCTTACGGCAGCTACCTGGGGGCTTACAACTCCGCCAACGGCGAACTCCAGGTCGCCGGAGGCAAGGCCGTCGGTCCCGGCGGACTCTTCATCGCCACCGACCGCGCCGTACAATACGACCCGGAGGGCGACGTCTGGACCGACCTGCCCCGCATGCCCCAGGGGTTCTACGGCGCAGGACGCGGTACCGGCTGCGGACTGGCCCTGGTCGGAGGAGGGCTGACAGCCGGCACTTTCGGAACCACCGGCGTCACCTCCCTTCCCGGGTTCGACCAGTGCGGTGGCGACGACGTGACCTGGCTGTCGGAGAGCAGCACCACCGTGACCCTGGCGCCCGGGCACTCGGCACGGGTGCGGGTCACCGCCGACGCCGGCGTCCTTGCGTCCCCGGGCGACCACGCGGCCCGCCTGTCCATGATCACCGACTCGCCCTACCTGACCCCCGCCGTCCCGGTCAGCTTCACGACGTACGCCCTCGCCCGGCGGGCGGGGATCTCCGGGACGGTCAGCGACGCGGCCACCGGCAACCGTTCCTAGTCAGTGAGCAGGAGTGGGTCTTGTACCCAGTCCTGGTCAACTGGCGCATCCCGAACGGTGGTGGATGCACTGGTCTCCCGCGTT
>NZ_JBSFJX010000293.1:0-8054 GCF_053598275.1 Streptomyces sp. NPDC001156
GCCGCAGCGGCCCTCGTCCTGCTCCAGCTCGAGTACGACCGAACCATCTGAACGATCACACAACGTCATGATCCATTACCGGGAAAGGCTCAGTGCGGAACTGCACTTGGAGCAGGCTGGGTTGATCCAGATTTCCATGCGCTGTGGTCTTCCGAGGTCAGGCCGGGCTGTGCGCGGCGTTGCCGGTCAGGAGGTGGCGCCGGTCAGGGCGAGGAATTCGCTGCGGGAGCGGGAGTCGGACCGCAGCAGACCGAGCAGGGTGGAGGTCATGGTGCTGGAGCCGGTGGCCTGGACGCCGCGCAGGGTCATGCAGGAGTGCTCGGCCTCGATCACCACGCCGACGCCTTTGGGCTCCAGGTGGGTCTGCAGCCAGTCGGCGACCTGCTTGGTCAGGCGTTCCTGGACCTGGGGTCGGCAGGCGAAGTGCTCGACGACGCGAGCCAGCTTGGACAGGCCCAGAATGCGGGCGCCGGGCAGATAGCCGACGTGGGCGGTACCGACGAACGGCAGCAGATGGTGCTCACACACCGACCGGACGGGTATGCGGCGGGCAAGGACGAGTTCGTCGTAGCCCTCATCGTTGGGAAAGGTGGTCAGGTCGAAGGCACGCGGGCTGAACAGTTCGGCATACGCGCGGGCCATCCGGCCCGGTGTGCCGCGCAGGCTTTGGGAGTCGGTGGAGATCCCGAGCGCGGTGAGGAACTGGCCGACCGCTTCTTCCGCGGCGGCCAGGTCGATACCGGCGGGCTGATGGACGACCCGCAGGGCGGCCCGTGCGGGTGCCGTTGGTTCCTCGTTGTGCAGGTCCATTCGGGCGGCGGTGCGGTGCGGGCGCTCGGTCATGTCAGCTGCCGCCGATTCCCAGAGCGGTGAGCAGGACCAAGACCAGGGTGACCACCGCGAGCAGGCCATGTGCGACCACCACCGCAAGCGGGAAGTGCCGTTCGGCAGGGACGGGCCTTTCGGTTCCCTGAACCGCAGTGTCGGCCGGCGCCGCGGTGCGGTTGCGGTAGACGGGGATCCAGCGGGCCAGCATCACGAATCCCAGCAGGGCGACCGGCAGGAGCAGACCGAACGCGGTCCAGGCCAGGGCGCTCTTGTCGGCCACGACATAGATGATCCAGACCACCAGTCCGATCGCGGCGAGGGCGAAGTGCCCGAAGACGGCCGGTGCGGGCAGGCGACTGGTGCCGGTTTGCTGCTGCCGGATGCCGCCGCGTTGGATCCAGGTGCCGAGCATGTAGAAGCCGCCGAGGGCGGTGACCACCCAGGTGATCAGTGCGGCGATGTCCATGGGGAACTCCCAAGTGATGACGATGTCGAAGGCAGCCGGACGGCACCGGCCGCCGTGGAGGGTGGGCAGGCCGGATCACATGGCAGAGCGGGCGTTTCGCTTTCGGTCAGGTGTGTAGCCCTCGGCCTGGGTGCTCTCGTCGGCGACCCGTACGCCGTAGCGGTATGCGAGCTTGCCGCCCAGAAATCCCGAGACGCCCAGGGCCGCCACGCTGAGTGCGGACAGGACGAGCCGTCCGAGGCCGACACTCCCGCCGCTGGTGTAGGTGCTGTAGCGCCAGAGGAAGTTGACGGCGTAGGCGGCGGTCACCAGCACGTTCAGCGTCATGTGGACCAGGGCGGTGCGAAAGGCCGGGGTGCCGGGCGGAATCGCGAACAGGTCGAGGAATCCGACCATGGCCGCCAGCAGGGCCCCGATCACGCCTACGGCGATCAGCCACTCCGAGCCCTGGGTCAGGAAGCCCGGACGGTTGACGACGCGAGAAGCGATGTCGAACACCAGGCTGGTCACCCAGGCGCCGATCGGCACGGTCACCAGGATCGGGTGGAACGGGTGGCCGTACGGGCCGGCGAGCGAGGCGCTGACCGGGCGCTTCGCCTGAAGCTGTGACTCATTGACCATCGCTGCCTCCCGTAGTTTCGCCAACGCATCTTGGTCTTATTAGGTCGGTGCGTCAAGGTGCGCTGTTCAGGCAGCCAAAAGAACTTTTGTGTCTACATGGGTGGGAGTTATCGTGGTCCGGTGGCTTCTGACTCGACTCCGCCGGCCGACTCGGCCAGCACCGCCATCGATGCCGTCAGCGTCCTGAGCGAGGACTCGCGGCGGCGCATGTTCGTCTTCATCCGGCGTGCCCGCCGGGCCGTGACCCGCGACGAGGCCGCCGCAAGCGTCGGCATTTCCCGCAAGCTGGCCGCCTTCCACCTCGACAAGCTCGTCGACGCCGGCCTGTTGCGCGCCCGCTATGAGACGCCCGGGGGAATTCGGAAGGTCGGCAGGCGGCCGAAGGTGTACGAGCCCTCCGACACCCAGATCACCGTGAACATCCCCGACCGGCGCCACGAACTCCTGGCGGAGTTCCTCCTGGACGCCGTCCTGACCGAGGGCGCCGACGAAAACGCCGCGCAGGCGGCCGTACGGACCGCCGAGCAGCGCGGTCGGCAGATGGGCGAGGCCGCACGGGATGAAACCCGCCCGGGCCGCTTGGGCCCCGAGCGCGGACTGACCGCCTGTGAGCACCTGCTGGAGGAGTACGGCTACGAACCCGTACGGGAAACCCCGACCCGGCTCCGGCTGCGCAACTGCCCCTTCCACCCACTGGCCGCGAAGGCCCCCGACCTCGTGTGCGGCATGAACCAGGCTTTCCTGTCCGGCTACCTGAATGGCCTTGAGGTCAACGGGGTTCAGGCCACCCTGGCCCCCGAGCCCGGGGAATGCTGTGTGCGGCTGGGCCCGAGCGACCCCGATCGTGATGACCAGATGCCCCAGGACCACTGACGCGACGCCAACCGCCTGCCCCGCGGGCCACCGCCCGGATGCACAACACCGCCCCAGCGGAAGAGTCGTGTGAGGGGCACCCTCTGTGAGGCTGCATGGGGCTCACCCATCACTGGTTACTCCCACCTGTCCGAGCTGGGGGAAACGCCCGTTCTGGCGTTCCAGCCGGAGTATTGCCATGTTGACCAAGCGCATCCTGAACCGTCCGAGGGAACCGGTAGCGCATCCGATCACCCGTACCGCTCCAGAATGGCTGCACAGGTCCTGACCTGGGACTACGCTCCCCCGCACCGATACGACACCATCGGTCCTTGTGCTCGTGCGACTACTCTGCTGTGCCTGGACGAGGACGGCCTGGATCCCGCACACTCTCGGCCGAGCTTGCCCTTGCCGTTGAGCGTGGCGAGGACGAGGTCGGGGTTGTGCACCTCGACACCGGCCGGGGGCACGATGTCGGCGGCGCTGACCAGACCCGGGCCCTGCTTGCGCAGGTACATCACGACCGGCTCGTCGTGCTCCGAGGAGACGACCAGCTGCGGTAGAGCCGCCTGAACTGTGCGGATGAGGTTTTCGGCAAGCGCAGGGTCAAAACCCGTGCCGCCTTGGTCAGGTCAGTGCTCTCCCAGCGACGGCGCAACGGTGGTACGCGACGGAACCGTCTCATGCAGAGTCGTGACCGCCGGGCACCTGGCGTGGCATGAGCAGCAGCGCGATCACGGCGACAGCGCAGCAGCCGACGATGTACCAGCCGATCCCCGTCGTGTCCGGGAACGATTCGGCGGCCTGATGCACTCGGCTGCCTATTTCGGCGTACTGGCGATCTCCATCGCCTACCTCCTGTTCGGATCCGAACTCGGCTGGCGCGGCATGTTCTTCGTCGGCGGCATCCCCGCATTCGCCGTCTTCCTCATCCGCCGAACCACCCCGGAGCCCCCGCGCTGGCAGGACCGCTCCGCCAAACTCGTTCAGCAGTCCTTCTGGCAGCCTGTCAAGGAGGTGCTCTCCGGCGAGTACCGCAGCCGCACCCTCGGCAACCTGCTGCTCCTGGTGGTCTGCGTCATCGGCCTGTGGGCCGGCTCCGCCTACGTTCCTGCCGCCATGAACACCCTGTGCGCACAGGCCGGTTACCACCACGACACCACCGTGCGCCTGGCCAGCCTGTCCTCGATGACGGTGGCCGCCTTGACCATCCTCGGCTGCTTCGTGGTACCCCGCCTCGCCGCACGTGCCGGCCGCCGCGGCACGCTCACCACGCTCTTCGCACTGATGATCGTCGGCATTGTCGGCGCGTATGGTCTGGCCTACCCCCTGCACTCCATCGGCCTGACGTTCGCGTTCCTGCCCGTCCTCGGCCTCGGCGGTGCCAGCTTCGCGGTGTTCACCATCTGGCTGCCCGAGCAGTACCCCACCCGGATGCGGGCCACCACCTTCGCGTTCACCACTGCCTTCTCCCGGTGGGTCGCCGCCGGAGGAACGTTCCTCATCGGCTACGGCATCCACGCGACCGGCACACTGACCATCCCGCTCAGCCTCACCGCGGTCGTCTTCGCCATTGGCATCGGTGTCGTGCGGCTGGCCCCGGAAACGCGCGGCGCACCCCTTCCCGACTGATCCGTCGCGGTCTTGGGCGGGACCCGATCGCTGGTGGGGTCCCGCCCAGGCCACGACGAGACCACGCGGGTGCCGTGCTGCCGTCGCTGCTTACCTTGTCAGCGCAATGGTGTGAGAGCTGACCCGACGGCGAAGTGACAGCGTGTGCCCAAGCGCTGATTGCATGGCACGAGGGGTGGGGACATCGGGAACACGATGTCCCCACCCCTCACTCGCTTCTCAGCTCGGCCCGACGAGATGAACAGTCCCGCAGGCTGGCGAGTTCGAGGTCGGGAACGCTGTGCTGCGCTTGAGCGGCGGGTGCTCGGGCGTAGCGCGCATCGTCTCGTGGACGGCGGAGGGCGTGCGTCAGGTCCGTGAGGCGGGGTGAGGGTTCCGCTGCGGAGCTGATGGGCGAGGGCATCGTCGAGGGCTGGGTCTGGCGGGTCGATGTGGTCGACGCCGAGTTGGTGGCCAGGTCGGTGGTGTTGTGGAGCCGGAGACGGTGCTGCGCTGGCACCGTGACCTGCTCAAGCAAGGCCATGCTGCGACCTGCGTGACCAAGTGCCGCGGCCGGCCGCCCACCGTCCGCTCGATCCGCACCCTCGTCGTGCGCCTCGCCCGGGAGAATGCCGCACCGGGGATATAGCCCGATCCACGGTGAACTCGCGGCTCTCGGCATCAAGGTCGCCGCCTCCGCCCACTGGGAGATCCTCCGCGAGCACCGAATCCCGCCCATACCCGAACGACAGACCACGACCTGGGCCGACTTCCTCTGCAGCCAGACTGACGCATTGCTCGCCTGCGATCTCTTCGAGACCCGCGCCCTGACCGGGGCACGCCTGTATGTCTTCGTGGTCATTGAGCACTCCACCCGGCGCATCCGGATCCTGGGCATCACCGCACACCCCACCGCGCAGTGGGTGGTACAGCTTGGAAGCAATCTCCTCATGGACCTGGAGGACGCGGGCAACAAGGCCAGCCTCCTCGTCCGCGACCGCGACTCAAGGTTCACGGCCGCAATCGATGCCGTGCTCGTGGACGCCGGGTTCAAGGTCTTCATCACGGGCATCCAGGTGCCGCGAATGAACTCCACGCGGAACGTCTGCCGGCGGCGGCCGAGCACCGGGCAAGGAGGTCCATCACGCTTCGTTTACCGCCGATTACGGAACAGAGCCAAATCCCTGACCCGCATGCGAACGGTATGGGTGTGGCCATGGCCACTTTCGGACAGTCGGGACATCGTTCGTGATTAGGCTTTCGGTCATGCACGCCGAGATACGCCGCAAGAGGACTGACTGCCTGGAGTTCTGGGGTGAGTACCCCCTGTGCATGCTGACCACACTTCGACCAGACGGCCGCCCACATGTCGTGCCCGTCGGGGTCACCTTGAACGCCGACGCCGGCATCGCTCGGATGGCCACACGCAAATCCAGCAGAAAAGTCTCCAACGTCCAGGCAGCGCTCCTGGGAAGGCGCGCGTCGCCGTATGCCGAGTGGCCGGAGGACGCTGGGCGACTCTGGAGGGCACGACCGAAGCCCAAGGCCGCGAGCGCCGCAGCCTAAGAGTTCGCGCAGATAGGCGCAGTGGGGGACTCCAGAAATAGAACGGGCACAGGCCTTGGTGTTTCACATTCTTCGATGGACGCTGACGCCCATTTGGTCGTACCCGCCACCCAATGCACAACACGACACGACGACGTCCACCGCATGGCGATGGAGTCGGGCTTCGAGGAGAGGAACGTTTATGCGCGTCCGGAGCATCGGCGCGGCCACCGCAACAGCATTGGCGCTGTTGGCCGCCCGCGACCTCATCCAGAAGAAGCACGCACTGCTCCGGAACTTCCCGGTCATCGGGCACGCCCGGTACCTGTTGGAGACGATCGGACCGGAGCTGCGGCAGTACGTCGTGACCTCCAACGAGGAGGAGCGCCCGTTCAGTCGTGACCAGCGCACCTGGATCTATGCGTCGGCGAAGGAGGAGAACAACTACTTCGGGTTCGGAACCGACGTCGACGTCGAGCACGTACAGGGGCACGCCTACCTCAAGCAGCGCACGTTCGCCGACACTCTGCCCGACGCCCACGACCCGCAGGCCCCGCTGCCCTCGGCCAAGGTGCTGGGCGGCCCGCGCGGGCGCGCCAAGGCGTTCCGGCCGGCGAGCGTGGTGAACATCTCGGCGATGAGCTTCGGATCCCTCTCCGGCGCGGCGATCACGGCGCTCAACAAAGGGGCGGCGCTGGCGGGCACTATGCACAACACGGGCGAGGGCGGCCTCTCGCCGTACCACCGCAACGGCGGCGACCTCGTCCTTCAGATCGGGACGGCGTACTTCGGCTGCCGCAACGAGGACGGCAGCTTCAACCTTGACAAGCTCAAGGATGTGGTCGCCGGCGCCCCGGTCAAGGCGATAGAGATCAAGCTCTCCCAGGGCGCCAAGCCAGGGCTGGGCGGGTTGCTGCCGGGCGCGAAGGTGACCCCGGAGATCGCCGAGATCCGCGGCATCCCGGTCGGTAAGGACTGCGCCTCCCCGTCGCGGCACACCGCGTTCGGCGACGTCGACTCGATGCTCGACTTCGTCGAGCTGCTCGCCACCGAGACCGGTCTGCCGGTCGGGGTCAAGAGCGCGGTGGGAGAGATGGGCTTCTGGCAGGAGCTGGCCACGCTGATGGCGCGCGGTGACCGTGGTGTCGACTTCGTGACCGTCGACGGCGGCGAGGGCGGCACCGGGGCGGCGCCGCTGATCTTCACCGACTCGGTGTCGCTGCCGTTCCGGATGGGCTTCTCCCGGGTCTACGGCGCCTTCGCCGAGCTGGGGCTGACCGACGAGCTGACCTTCATCGGCTCCGGCAAGCTCGGCCTGCCCGAGAACGCCGCGGTCGCCTTCGCTCTGGGTGCCGACATGATCAACGTGGCCCGTGAGGCGATGCTGTCGATCGGCTGCATCCAGTCGCAGAAGTGCCACACCGACAAGTGCCCCACCGGCATCGCCACCCAGAACCCATGGCTGGCCCGCGGCATCGACCCGACCTCGAAGGCCGCCCGGGCCGCTGTCTACCTGCGCACCCTGCGCAAGGAGCTGCTGAAGGTCTCGTCGGCCGTCGGCGTCGCCCACCCGGCACTCATCACAGCCGCCGACATCGAGATCATGAACGGCGACTACGAGGCCCGCACCCTGGCCGGCGTCTACGGCTACAAGGACGGCTGGGGCAAGCTCGGCCCGCACCTCACCGATGAGATCACGGCACTGCTCACCACCCAGCGGACCGCCGTCCACAAGCCGGCCCTCTGACGCGCCGACAGCGACAAGCACCACACTCGCTGCTCTCCTGCCCGGAGCACGCGCCTGACACCACCCCGTGTCGCCCTCACCTCCCCTACCCCACGAACAGTCCATGCCGGGTGATCACAACATGACTGAAGAAGTGAGATTCAAGAGCGTCGTCGGCCCCGAACTGGCCGGGGCGATCGACCTGCCAGAAGGCGAGATCCGGGGCTGGGGAATTTTCGTCCACGGATTCACACTCGGCAAGAACTCGCCGGCCGCCTCGCGCGTCAGCAAGCAGCTGGCACGCGAGGGGATCGGGATGCTGCGCTACGACAACCTCGGGATCGGAGACTCCGACGGCGACTGGGGGGACGGTTCCTTCACCATCAAGGTCCAGGACACGATCCG
>NZ_JBSFJX010000294.1:0-8050 GCF_053598275.1 Streptomyces sp. NPDC001156
CTTGGCGCGGTGGAAGATCTGCTGGCTGGCGGCCTCGGTGATGTCGAGGATCTCGGCGATCTCACGGTGCGGGTAGTCGAAGGCCTCCCGCAGCATATACACCGCCCTCTCGTTGGGTGAGAGGCGCTCCATGAGAGTGAGGACCGCGTACGAGACCGAGTCACGCTGCTCGGCGGTGTCGGCCGGACCGAGCATCGGGTCCCCGGCGAGTAGCGGCTCGGGGAGCCATTGGCCCACATAGGTCTCGCGCCGGGCACGGGCCGAGGTGAGCTGGTTGAGGCACAGGTTGGTGAGGACCTTCGTCAGCCAGGCCTCGGGCACCTCGATGCGGTCGACGTCGGCGGCCTGCCAGCGCAGGAACGTCTCCTGCACGGCGTCCTCGGCCTCGCTCGCGGAGCCGAGGACGCGGTAGGCGATGGCCTCCAGGCGGGGCCTGGAGGCCTCAAATCGGTCGACGTCGTTCACGGTCAGGGGCATGGGCCCTGATCCTAGTGCCGCGGCAGGCCAAGCGATGGCTGACCGCGCACCCCGCTTCCATGTGCACTTCACCCCTACCAGCTCCTCCTGGCTCAACCAGGTTGAGCGATGGTTCACGCTGCTGACCGGCAAACAGATACGGCGAGGCGTCCACAAGAATGTCCAGGCCCTGGAACGCGACATCTGAACCGCCCCGGGTTCGGTAGAGATCTCGACCTGCCCCGAGTTACACGGAGTCGGGATACCTGATTTCACGCTACAGGTTCTGCACGCAGTTCGTACTCCACTGGGCTGAGCATGCCCAGAGCGGAGTGCCTGCGTTGTCGGTTGTGGAAGATCTCCAGGTACTCAAAGAGTGCGGTGGACAGCTCGACATGGGCGAGCGTCTTCCAGGGCCGCTGGGGTTTGATCAACTCGGTTTTGTACAGGCCGATCGCCGATTCCATCAGGGCGTCGTCGTAGGCGTCGCCGACCGAGCCGATGGACGCGGCTATGCCGGCGGCGTCCAGATGCTCGGCGAGCCTGAACGACGTGTACTGCGACCCGGCATCCGAGTGGTGAATCAACTCGCCTGGCTGGATGGGTTGTTGCTCGCGGTCGCGCTGCCAGATCGCCATCTCCAGGGCAGCTGCCGTTCTCGTGTGGCGGTCGAGACTGAGACCGGCGTGTTTTCTTTCCAGGTCGGCCCGGACAGCCCGAGGGCCACCGGCTGCGTGGGGCGGGTGGGCCTCGGGGCGGTCTCGGGCCGTCGGTGCGGAGCGGCCGGCGGGGTCAGTAGGGCGTGATGCCGTAGCCGAGGGGGAAGAGGGGCGTTTTGCCGTCGCCGCTGTTGATGGGCTCGTTGGTGACGGCCGTGGGCCAGGTGACGGGGAGTTTGCCGGAGAAGCCCGCGCCGAAGAGGGCGTCGGTGACTCCTGCGCCTTCCGTGCCGGGCAGCCAGGCCGCGATGAACGCCTGGGCCTTGGGAAGTTGGTTGCCGATGATCAGTGGGCGTCCGGAGTAGAGGATCGCGATGCAGGTCTTGACGCGTGAGCAGATGTCGCTGAGCTGGGTGGAGTTGTCGTTGCCGAAGGCGAGCGTGGAGGAGTCGCCCTTGCCTTCCGCGTACGGGGTCTCGCCGCCCACCCAGATGCCGACATCCGCGCTGTAGTTGCCCTTGGTGCGGGTGCCGACGTTCTGCAGGGTGATGCCGGTGCCGGCGGTGGTTTGCTGGAGCGCCTGCCAGAAGGTGGTGCCCGTGGTGTGGGTGCCGCTGGAGCCCTGCCAGCTGATCGACCAGCCGCCGGTCTGGTTGCCGAGGTCGTCGGCCGACTTCCCGCCCACCACGATCTTGTACGTGCCGGTCTTCGGCAGCGGCAGCGCGCTGTTGTCGTTCTTGAGTAGGGTCAGTGACTCGCGGACCGCCTGCCGGGCGACGTCCCGGTGCGCTTGCGAGCCGACCTGCGAAGTGTAACTGCGGTCGGTGTATGGGTGGTTGAACAGGTCGAGCGCGAACTTGGCGTTGAGAATACGGGTCACCGCGTCGTCGACCCGCGACTGCGGGATCTTGCCGGTGTTCACGTCGGTGACGATGGCGTTGATGGTGCCCACGTAGTCGTCCGGCACCATGATCATGTCGAGGCCGGCGTTGACGGCGTGCGCGACCTGATCGGCGTACGTGGCGTCAGGGAGCTGCTTGATGCCCGCCCAGTCGCTGACCACGAAGCCCGTGAAGCCGAGTTCGGTCTTGAGGACGTCGGTGATCAGGTACTTGTCGCCGTGCATCTTGGTGCCGTTCCAACTGCTGTACGACACCATGACCGACCCCACGCCCGCCGTGATCGCCGACTGGTAGGGCGGCAGGTGGACGGCGCGCAGCTCGCTCTCGCTGATCTGCGTGTCGCCCTGGTCGATGAGGTAGCCGCTGCTGCCGGTGCCGTACGTGGTGCCGCCGTCGCCGATGTAGTGCTTGGCCGTGGCCAGGACCGAGGTTGAGCCGATCGAACTGCCCTGGAAACCCTTGACCGCCGCCGAGGCGAGCGGCGAGACGACCGATGGGTCCTCACCGTAACTCTCGTACGTGCGGCCCCAGCGGTCGTCGCGGGCGACGCACACGCAGGGTGCGAAGGACCAGCGGATCCCGGTACCCAGGACTTCCTGGCGGGTGATGTCCTCCACGCGCTGGACGAGCGCCGCGTCGCGGGTGGCTCCCATGCCGATGTGGTGGGGGAACAGGGTGGCGCCCTGTACGTTGTTGTGGCCGTGGACGGCGTCCACGCCGTACAGCAGTGGTATCCCGAGCCGGCTGCTGAGGGCGTAGCTCTGATAGCTGTCGACCATGTCGGCCCACTGGGTGGCGGTGCCGCCCGCGCCGCCGGGGCCGCCGCCTCCGCCGCTGAGCACCGAGCCGAGGCCGTACGTGGCGATGTCCTGCTTGTTGCTGATGTAAGAGTTGGCGGCCTGGGTCATCTGACCGGCCTTCTCAGCCAGCGTCATCTTGGACAGGCAGTCCGCGGTGGATGTGCAGCCCGCAGCGGCGTGCGCGGCGGGTGTCGTGGGCGCGGTCGCGAGCAGGCCGGCGATGAGGACGAGCAGTGCGCTGAGCAGGAGAGCACGGCGGTGTGGCGTCCGGCCGGCTCCCCGTAGGGCGGGAAGTGTCACCTTGCTGGTCTCCGTCCCGGGAAGACGTCAGGGAATGTTCACAACTCGTATAGACGTTGTCGCTCGCGGGCATGCGCGCGTCAATGACTTCGACGCGCCGCGTCCTCGCGGGAAGAGTCCTTTTGCCCCTTCCCACTTCCCAGAGCTTGACCAACGAGCGCCACCAGGCTGCCCGGTCGAGTCCGAGTCGGGCGAGTGCCTGCAGCTTGCCGTGGGTCAGTGGTACGTGGCGCTTGCGGGCCTTCTCGGACGCGGGCAAGGACGGAAGAGGCGATGAGGCTGTTCTCCGCCGCACTCGACGCCAGGGTCGATGAGGCGATCGTCGATGCCTGCGACGAGTACGAACAGTTCGCCGCCTTCCAGGCGGTGATTGAGGAGCGCTTGGCCCTGCCGTTCGCCACCGTCGTGCTCGGCATCTTCGTGACCGTCACCGGCCTCCACGAAGAAGCGGCACTCGACCCGCTCTTGGATGCCCTCGGATAATCGATCACATCCCCGGTCGATCACGCCGCAACGTGCGCCAGGCCCACGGCGGCCGCGCGGCCTGGCGGAGCGTCGACTGCTCAGCCGGGCCGCAAAGGCGTTGGCGGCTGCAGCCCGCCTGCACCGACGGCACGCCTCCCCGCGGATCATGGCAAGGTGGGCGTCGTGATGGGACGGGACGAACTGATGAGCACGCTGGCCGGCCTGCGGCAGGCGCGGATCGGCGCGCATCGCGCGCCGCACAAGCCGTTGCTGGTGCTGTGGCTGCTGGGCTGGTTCGTCACCTCGGGGAGTACCGCGGTCACCTATGACGAAGTCGAGGGCCCCGTCAGTAGGCTGATCAACGACTTCGGTCCGGCGGTGACCAACCCGTCACAGGCCATGCAGCGTGCCGCGATGCCCTTCGTGCACCTGGAACGCACCCTGTGGGATCTGCGTGACAGCGTCGGCCGGCCGATACCTCCGACCGATCCGGATCGGGGAGGGTGGCTGCGCGCCCAGGGCGCCCATGGCCGGATGCGCCCCGAAGTGGAGAGGCTGCTCGTCGACCCGGGCACCGTGGCGGTGGCTGCCGGGCTCCTGCTCCAGCAGCACTTCACCCCGGCTCTTCAAGCACCCATCTGTGACGCCGTTGGCCTCGAACCGGCCCGCTGGGATACGCACGCGATCTCTGTCCCGGGGCCAAGACAGCATCGAGCACGGCGGCCGGGTTTCGCAGAGGACGTCCTGCACGCCTACGCCTACGCATGCGCCTTTTGCGGATTCGACGGCGCCATCGGCCGCAACCCGGTCGGCTTGGAGGCTGCCCATGTGCGCTGGCGTAGCCAAGACGGCCCGGACGAGGTGAGCAACGGGCTGGCGCTGTGCTCCCTGCACCACACGCTCTTCGACCTCGGCGTGCTGGGACTCGGGCCGGACCTGCGGATCCAAGTCTCCCGCTGGTACGTAGCCCGCAGCACGGCCGGACAGACCATCGACGCCCTGCACGGCAAACGTGTTGCGACGCCCCGGCCCGGCCACTCGGCCATCGACGCGCACTACATCCACTGGCACCACCAGCAGGTCTTCAAACGCCCTGCCGCGCAGGCTGCATAGAACCGGTGGCTGCGCTTGCTGGGCGGGGTGGTGTCTGCGGGACGGTCATACCCGGCAGCTGTCGGTGTGGGGGACTGCGCGGAAGTGGCGATGAGGGGGCCGGGGCTGGCCATGGACTCTAGGTAGACGACGACGGTGTTGACCAGAAAGTCACCAGGGGTTGCGCTGGCTAAATCCTGCTGTGGTTGGGAGTGATTGCCGGAGACGGGCAAGTCAAGCCCGAGACGAGCGGCGAACGAGTCCGAGTTGGCATGGGCGACGCGGCCCGTATCGGTGGCGGCGATTGGGTCGAGTGCCAGGCGGCTAGGCCAGCATCGGCCTGCTGAAGGCGCCATCCTCCGCGGTCGGGTGCATGGAGTTCGGACCTTCGGTGACTCCCAGTCGTGGGTAGGCGAAGCTTTTTGCCGCCGCGGCGGCAGACGATGGCCGGCCGGGGCTCGCGAAAACATACAGGCCGCGGACCCATTGGCAGAACTGCCTGAGGAACCGCAAGGAGGGGATCTGAAGCCGTACCCAGCGGGTTGGAGTCGGTAGAGGCCAGCAATACTCGGCGTCGCATGGGGCGCTCGCTGAGATGTCCTCCGTGAACCCCTGGCTGGGGGCGATATTCGGCCAAACCTTGCGTTACTCGGACTGTTGAGCGCATTGTCGCGTTTGTGCTCTGGTGGTTCTGCGAGTTCACCGTGAGGATGCCCGCCGTGTCTGCGAACGGGGGGCGGGGATGGGCTTCGGCCGGGGGCTGCGTGTTCGAGAACATGCTGCGGAGGGGATGGTCGAAGGGCCGGCCGTGCCGGTTCAGACCGGCCCTGCTGCCTCTGACGACGGCCGCGCTGGTGAAGTGGAGCCGACTTCGTCGGAGGTGACCCGGCTGCTGTGCCAAGCCGTCTATGCGCGTCCCGACCAGGTCCAAGCCGTCAAGGCGTGGTGGCGCAAGATCCGGGGCAAGGACAAGAAGCCGGACAAGCCCCGGCGCAGCACCCGCAGACGCATCTACCTGGAGGGAAGCGACGACTGCCCGCCCCTGGGCGAGCCTATGGCGCAGTGGGTTGTGGATCACGTCCTGCACGGACCCCCGCTGCCCGTCCCTTCGTACGGATTCGACCTCCTGCCTGTGGTCGCGCACAGTCTGCGCGCGCGACGGCGGCGGTGGTTGCGGCGAGTGTTGGTGCTGGTTTTGGCCGCTGCTGTGGCGTACGCGGTTCCTTGGGCCGCCGTCGTGTGGGGCGGGATCGTCGTGCTGGCTCTCCTGATGTGGTGGGCCGCGCTGCGGGCGTCTCGCAAACGGAAGACGTCAAAGCTGGCGCCCTCACCCCGCGCGGCGTATCTCGTTCTGTCCGTGCCGTGGCTGCTCGCCGTAGTGCCGTACGAGCCGGTAGGCGGCGAGGCGGTTCCCCTGCGCGTTGGGCTGCTCGTGCTGCCGTTCGCCCTGCTGGTCGCAGCGACACTGGTTCGCATGGGCGACCGGCTCACGGCGCGAGCAGCGCTGTCCCGGATCGCCAGGGAAGGTATTGCGAACGACCGCCTGCCTTGGGTGGCTACGGCCGGGCGCCGGATGGCGCGGATCGGCAGCGGACAGGCGTGGCGGGAACTACCCTACGACCAACCGGAATGCTTCGTCGGAGCCGGGCGTGACGTATGGGGCGTGGCCGACATCGGCATGCCGCTCAAACCCAAGGACCCTGAGGAGTCGGTCAAGACCTTCGGGGAGGCGGAACTGCTGCGGCGGATGGGCACAGCCCTCAGGGAACTGGGGCGTGGCGCACGGGAGATCACCGATCCGTTGCCCGGCTTTTCCGTTGTGGAGGTCCAGGGTCTGGCGTCCGCGTTGTGGCTGCAACGCACCCGTGCAGCGAAGCTGGAGCCGCCGGACCTGCGCGGCCCCGCCTGCAAGGTCGCGGGGCCGCTCGAGCGGGCGCGACGTCCGTAGGGAGGGGGATGGAGCAGGCGCACCACCAGGACCAACGAACTACGTCTGCACGGGTCACGGCGACGACCTCGAGTCGCGGCATCCGCGAGCCGCGAGTCCAGAGCGCTCAGACGGGTTCCAGGAGGTCCACGACGGACAGCGCGGTCTCGCCGTCCACGAGAGGCTGGTGCAGAAGGCCTTCCGGAAGAAGGTCAACGCGGCCCTTCAGGGACAGCAGAGCGGCGATGCCGACTGGAGCGGAGTCCACGCCATCATCGAGAGCATCGTCCACGCCTTCGACTCGCCGACCACCCCTTAAGGGCGCCCGCGTCGCGGACATCGGCGCCGGCACGGGACTGGCGACCGCCCTCCTCCACGCCCGCGGTGCCCACGTCATCGCGGTCGAGCCCGGCCCCGCAATGGCCTCCCAGTTGCTGCGCCGCCTCGGACCAGGTGCGGTCCTGGCGGCTGCACCATCGCACCAGCCTGTCCGAGGCGGACCTCGCATTGTGGATCAACCCCATCGTTCGGGGCTGGATGCAGTACTTCGGAGCCTTCTACGCTTCGGCTCTGTATCCCCTCCTGGAACGCGTCAATGCCTACTTGATGCGGTGGATGCGCAAGAAGTTCCAACGGCTGCGGGGACGGAAGAAGGCCCAGACCGCGTGGACGCAAGCCGCCGCAAGGCGGCCGAAGTTCTTCGCGCACTGGGCCTGGACCACCCATGTCCCCGCGTCTGGTGACCAGAACGACAAGAGCAGTATGACGAGAGATCGTCACGTACGGATCTGTGAGGGCCGAGAGGTGAGACTCCCAATGCCAGGAACTTTAGAAGGTCACTTTCCGTGTTGGTCACGGTTTGGGTGGCAGTCGTGCGCTCTGCCGGACGCACGGAAGCTCCTCGTCTACGACTGGTGATTGTCGAGATCAACCAGGTGGGCGAGGAGCTTCCTTGTCGGGTCATGGTGCCATGGGTACGGGCTGGTCTTCCAGCGTGGGACGGTTGTTGACCGGTGTCGGAGGTGGAGTGCTGGCTCAACAGGTCCCGCCCGGCTTGGTCGATGAGGTGCTGGAGGCCACCGGCCGCTCGCAGCGCCGGTTCCGGGTACTGCCCTCGCGGTTGGGCGTCTACTTCGTGTTCGGGTTATGCCTGTTCAGTGACTTGAGCTACGGGAGCGTGATCGCCACGCTGGTGGCCGGGTGCCGGAACCGGCTCGAGGCCGTGGGGTGGCGCCCGCCGTCGTCGACGGCACTGACCAAGATGCGTCGTCGGCTGGGGGCTGCCCCGTTCGAGCTGCTGTTCCGGCGCCTGTCCGGGTCATGGCCATCGGTCAGCACAGCGGGGTCGCATGCATTCGGGCTGCTGCTGGTCGCGTGGGACGGCACCAGCCTGGACCTCGCCGACTCAGACGCGAACGCGGAAGCCTTCGGCCGTCCGAGCTGCAAGAA
>NZ_JBSFJX010000295.1:0-8046 GCF_053598275.1 Streptomyces sp. NPDC001156
TCGTCCGGCGTGAGGGCCTTGATGCGGGTGCGGATCGCCACGCCGGACGGGCCGACGGCCACGAAGGGGGCAGCGATCGTGCGCAGCGACTCACCTCGCATCGATGCACCCCCTCCCTCAACGCTTGATCAGCAACGGGAAGAACGGTACCGGCCGGCACTGACAGTGCCCGCCAAGCGGTCGTGCGCGCTGCACCACCACGAACCAGTACATGCTCGTGCACACGCACGCACACTCCTGCACATCCGAAACCGAACAGCTCCCAACCCCTCCTGACCGGACCTGGCGGACGCGAGGTGTGTTCCGTACGGCACAATGCGCTGTCATCGTCTGCCAGTTGCGCGGGCGGGGGCGGTTCGGAGATCTGGCGCGGGGAAGGCGGCAGCGGGCGTGGCGGTGCAGGAGGCGAGGCAGGGCGCGGGGCGTGGCAGCGGCCCGGGTGCGCACGAGGGTGGCTGCACCTGCGGGGACTGCCCGCACGGCGCACGCGAGGGGCACCGGCGTGCGGTCGCCGAATTCCTTGCGAAGCGTGAGGAGTTCGCCTCCGGTCGGGGGCTGCCTGCGGCGGTCGCGCACTCCGCGTCCGCGTCCCGCCAGTGGGTGTCCGACGAGCTGACCCAGTCCGCCGACCTTGTGGCCGAGCGCGGCCGGGCCGAGGGCGAGGCATGGCTCGGCCGACTGTGGCGGCGTACGGCGGCCTGGGTGTGGGGCGCGGTGGGCGTCCTGCTGCTGGCGCAGGCGCTGACGGCCATCGGCGCGGGGTGGACCCTGGCACGGACGGCGGGGTTGGTCGCGGCCGTGCTGGTGGGCGCCGCACTGACCGGCGCGGGGTATCTGCACCGGGCACGTGGCGGGGTGGTCGCGCCCCTCGTCGGGGAGGACAACCGGCTGTCGACCTCGCGTGCGCTGGCGGCGAGCTGGGTGCTGTTCGTGGTGTACGCGGTGCTGGTGCTGGCCACCGAGCTGGCGGCGGCCTCGACGCACGACAAGCGCGATGCGCTGATCGCCGGGCTCGACCTCGCGCGCGGGGTGGGTGTGGTGTCCGTGGTCGCCGTGGTGTGCGGGATCGCCGTGGTGGTCCGGCGGGTGGTCGGACTGCGTGTGCTCGGCCAGCGTCTGCAGAAGGTACGCGCCGATCGGCCGCGGGCGGCGGACCTGCTGACGGACGATTCGGGGCGCGGCAGCTTCACGGACATCCAGTACGTCGTGATCAGCGCGGTCGCTCTGGTGTTCGCGGCGGTACGACTGGCCCGCCGCCCCGACCAGCTCCCGGATCTGCCCTGGGGCCTCGCCCTGCTGGTCCTGGTCTCGGCGGCCACCTACCTCGCCGGGAAGTACGCCGAGGGCGGCCGTCCGGTGATTCTCTCGGTGGTGCGGGCACGGGAGGCGGGCGACCTGGACGCGCCGATCCGTACGGGCGACGACATCGAGATCCGCGGCGCCGGCTTCGTACCGCCCGGTGCCCAGAGAGCGGACCGGCTCGCCCGGATGGTGGTCCGCATAGGCGCGGTCCATGTCCACGTACCCCTCGTCCCGGTCGCGGGTGGCTTCAGCAACCCGACCGACTCGCTCCTGGCGGTCCCGGTCCCGGCGGACGTGGAGCCCGGCAGGGTCGAGGTTCAGGTGGTGACGGCCGCGGGGGTCGAGACGAACCCGGTGGCCATCGACGTCACGGAGTGACGACCAACATGACGCGGTGACGCGTCCTGCTCCAAGGCGAGCCGCAGTCGCTGCCGGGGCCGAGTCGCTGCGTCGGCGGGTCCGGCCGCGGCGGCCGGCCGTCGGTCGAGTGGCCTAGGCCTGTGGTGTGAATATCGGCTTAGCTGTGGGATATGTCGGCAGGGTCCCTTGCGCTGTCTCGGTGCGCCGCTGCCCGATGGCCGCGGGACCGCCCCAGTGCGGCGAGGCCGGGCGTGTGGCGCGCCAGGGCCGGGACGCTCGGAGCGGGCAGGAAGGACCGGGGCCGGATGTCACAAGCGCGGAAAGCAGGAAAATTCGGCGCGCAGCAGTTGAGCGCGCGCCCCCGTTCCTACGTATGGTCTGTTGCGGAGTCAACGGCAGGGCGGGCGAGAGGCGGCGGACACGATGACTCACGGCATTCGCATGGACTCCCATACCTCCTATCTGGACGAGCGCCGCGACTGGCGGGACAGCGCCACGCGGTATGCGCTGATACCTCTGCGCATCTTCCTCGGTGTCACCTTCATATACGCGGGCCTGGACAAACTCACCAGCAGTGCCTTCATGCACAGCTCGGGCGCCGGCTCGATCGGCGACCTGATGCGCTCCGTACGGGACACCTCGGCGATCCCCGCCCTGGTCGACCTGGCGCTGAAGAGTCCCGTGGGCTTCGGTTATGCCATAGCCTTCGGTGAACTCGCCGTCGGCATCGGCACGCTCATCGGACTGCTGTCCCGCCTGGCGGCGTTCGGCGGTGCGCTCATCTCGCTGAGCCTGTGGCTGACCGTGAGCTGGGCCTCGAGCCCCTACTACTACGGCAACGACCTCGCCTATCTGATGGCCTGGATCCCCCTGGTGCTCGCCGGTGCCCCGGTGCTCTCCCTGGACGCGGCCATCCGTGTCCGACGGCGGCAACGCGCGAACGCGTACCGGTAGGACGCGTGCTCCGGAGCCATCCGGGGCTACGCGCAACGGACCCACGCGTACTCCGGATCCACTCCGGAGCTAGGGGGTCGTCGCTCCGTCCCGCTCGGCACGCGGTTTCCCGCGGACCGGGCGGGACCTGCGTAGCGCATGGGCCAGCAGGCCGCTCACGGCCGCGAGGCAGAGGCCCCCACAGATCAGTGGGATGAGCGCGAACCACGGCGTCGTCCAAGCGCCGTTCGCGTCGCCGAGGTAGACGACGCCCGCGCCGGTCAGGGCCATGCCGGCCACCAGCCGGCCGGGCTGGAACTCATGACGCAGCACGGGTCACCTCCACCTGTCCCACGCCGACCTTCAGGCCGAGGCGGAGTGTGGCCGCCTTCTTCGTCCCCGGCACGGGATCGAGCGTCACCTGCTTGTGCCTGCCCGGTTCCACGTCCACGTCCTTCTCCGATTCGCCCGGCAGCTGAATGTCGCCGATACCTGTGTCGATCTTCAGTGCCACCGCGACGTCCTTCGGGACCACCACCTTCAGCTGGCCCACCCCGACCTCGGCCCGGGTCGTCACGGTCTCGCCCTTGGCGAGCCGCAGCCGGCTCAGGTCCAGGGTGCCGACGCCGGTGCCGAGGTCGTACTTCTCCCGGACGGCTGCCGCCGAGGCCGGTGTCCATGTCGTGCGCGTCCAGTGCGTGCTGATGTCCTTCGGCAGGGCCACCGATGCGGCGAGCAGCCCCGCCGTCACTATCGCGATGAATATCGAGCCCGCCCCGGTGCGCCCGAGGAAGGAGCTGATCGCGATTCCCACGCCGAACACGGCGAGCGCACTGGCCAGACCCGTCTGCAGGCTTGTGCCCAGCGCCTGGCCGTCCCAGGTCAGACCGGTGCCGAGACCGCCCGCCAGCAGGGCGAGCAGGAACACCCAGCCGCCGATCCAGCGTGGCCCGGGCAGCCTCGGCCGGTCCGCGTCCCGTGTCTGCTGGGCGTACGACGAGCCGCGGGGGCTGTCGACGGCCGCGGCGATGTCACGGCCAGGGGTGTCGCTGGGACCCCACAGATAGCCGGTGCCGCCCACGTGGGTGCCGTCTTTGACGATGGGGTCGCGCCACCAGGACGGGTAGGAGGCGGCAACGGGCGGCGCCGTGGCCTCCGGTGGGGCGTCGGCCACCGCCTGCGCGGCGAGCGGGTCGGGGTCGGTGGCGCCGCGCTGCCGTGACCAGAAGCCCGCACCGGCGAGGAGTAGGGACAGGATGGCGGCGAAGGTCAGCACCCCGCCGTTCCTGAGCATCGACAGGAAGACTCCGCAGCCCACGAGCGCGAACAGAACCGCGGCCAGGCCCTGGCCGTCGACGCGGCCGGTCAGCAGCTTGCGGATCTCGTTCTCCTCCTCGTCCTCGTACGGGACGAGAAGCCAGACGAAACCGTAGAAAATGAGTCCGAGGCCACCCGTCGCGGAGAGCACCGCGAGCACGATGCGGAAGATCACCGGGTCCATGTCGCACTGCCGGGCCAGCCCGGAGCAGACGCCCCCCAGCATCTTGTACTGCCGGTCACGCCGGAAGCGCCCATGACCCCGGACCGCGCCCGGGCCGTCACCCTCCGGGCCGTCCTCACGCCGGGGCCCGTCTCCGCCCCCGACAGGCCCGCCTCCGCCTTCTCCGGGGCCACTCGGGCTTCCCGGACCGCGTCCGGCTCCCGATGCCGACCCAGGGGCGCCGAGGCCTCCGGGCCCGCGTCCGCCTTCAGGTGCGCCTGGGCGCCCGGGTCCTACCGGGCCTCTGGAGGGGCCCCCGCCGTCGGCGCGGTCACGGGCCGCCGTTCCGGTGGGTGCGTCCCCGGGCTCGCTCCGGCCCGGGCCCTGCGGTGCGCCGGTGCCACCGCGGTCGTGCTCGTTGTGGACCGGAGCGCCCCCGAAGTCCTCCTCGTTCCGGTGCACGCCCGCATCCCCGTCCTCGGCCCGGCTCTCCCGCACGGCCGCATCCTGCCGCACGGTCGCGTCCCCGGGTGCGCGCGCCTCGCCCCTCGCGGCGGAGCCCTGCCCGGCGCCGGGGCCGTGCCCCGGGCCGGGGCCCCGCCCCACTGCCGCGCGCTGCTGATCCGTCATGCGTCCATGGTCTCCGCCGCGGCGGCCCAGCGGCAGGCGGGACGACCCTGGCAGAACCCTGAAATCTGCCCCGACAGCCGCCGCGGGAAGTGTTCGATCGCCGAATTCGAAGATCAGGGGAGTCTAGGGGCCCGACCCTGATGTCCCGGTGCGCCGTACGTGTGACCATCAATGGCATGCCGGACGCCGCAGCAGGGCCCCTCGACGACCCGCGGCCGCCGCGCAAGCTCTACCGCAGCAGCGACGGACGCTGGCTCGGGGGCGTGGCGCGGGGGCTCGCCGGGCACCTCGGCCTGCCCGTGATCTGGGTCCGCCTCGTCTTCGTCGGGCTGATGACGGCGGATGGTCTGGGCGCCCTGCTGTACGCGGCGTTCTGGTTCTTCGTCCCGCTCGGTGTCGGCGGTGTCGACGACCGCCGTTCCCCGTCCCTGGTCGGCACCGAGACCTCGCCGGACGGCCGGCGCAGACTGGTCGCCCGCAGACCCGACCGGGGCCAGATCGTCGCCCTGCTGCTCATGGTCGTCGTGGCGCTGACCTTCGTGCGCAGTGTGAACGTCGGCGGCGCGGCCAAGGCGTACCTCATACCCGCCGTCCTCGTCGCCGCGGGTGTCGCCCTGGTCTGGCGCCAGGCGGACAACGCGCGGCGGGCCCGCTGGATGGAGGTCGGCAGCCGTCGGCGCACCCTGACTCTGCTCCGCGCCGCCGCCGGTGTCCTGCTGGTCACCGCGGGCGTCTCCGGCATCTTCGTGCTGCAAGGCTCCGCCGCCCATCTCGGGTCGGTCCTGCAGGCGGCGCTCGCGGTCCTCGTCGGCGTCACGCTGCTCGCGGGTCCCTATCTCGTCCGGATGACCCAGGACCTGTCGGAGGAGCGCCTGATGCGCATCCGCGCCCAGGAGCGCGCGGAAGTCGCCGCCCACGTCCACGACTCGGTCCTGCACACCCTGACCCTGATCCAGCGCAACGCGGAGAACGCGAGCGAGGTACGCCGCCTCGCCCGCGCCCAGGAGCGGGACCTGCGCGCCTGGCTCTACAAACCCGAGGGCACCGGCAAGGACGAGGACGAGGAGCCCGACACCCTCGCGGAGGCGGTCCGGCGCAACGCGGCGGAGGTGGAGGACAAGCACGGCGTGCCCATCGAGGTCGTCGTCGTCGGCGACTGCCCCCTCGACGAACGGATCGGCGCACAGATGCAGGCCGCGCGCGAGGCGATGGTGAACGCCGCCAAGTACGGTGGCGAGGGCGGTGCTGTCCAGGTCTACGCCGAGGTCGAGGGAAGGACGGTCTTCGTCTCCGTCCGCGACCGCGGCCCGGGCTTGGACCTCGACGCGATTCCCGCAGACCGTATGGGTGTCAGAGAATCGATCATCGGCCGTATGGAGCGCAACGGCGGAACGGCACGGCTACGCGCCGTTCCCGGCGGCGGCACGGAAGTCGAGTTGGAGATGGAGAGGGTGGAGAAGACGTCATGAGCGACGCGAACGAGTCGGCCGGCCCGGCGGAGCCGGAGCGCGCGAGCGGGGGCGGCACGGAAGAGCGGCGCGTACGGGTCGTGCTCGTCGACGACCACCGGATGTTCCGTACGGGAGTCCGGGCCGAGATCGGGCAGACCGAGCGGACCGGGGTCGAGGTCGTCGCCGAGGCCGCGGACGTCGACCAGGCGGTGAGCGTCATCACCGCCAGCCGCCCCGAGGTGGTCCTGCTCGACGTCCATCTGCCGGGCGGCGGCGGGGTCGAGGTGCTGCGTCGGTGCGCGCCCCTGATGGCCGACGCGGAGCAGCCGGTCCGCTTCCTCGCCCTGTCCGTCTCGGACGCGGCGGAGGACGTGATCGGGGTCATCCGCGGCGGTGCGCGCGGCTATGTCACCAAGACGATCACCGGCTCGGATCTGGTCGACTCCGTCTTCCGCGTGCAGGACGGCGACGCGGTGTTCTCCCCGCGTCTGGCCGGCTTCGTCCTCGACGCCTTCGCCTCGACCGACGCCCCGCCGGTCGACGAGGACCTCGACCGCCTCACCCAGCGCGAGCGCGAGGTGTTGCGCTTGATCGCCCGCGGTTACGCCTACAAGGAGATCGCCAAGCAGCTGTTCATCTCGGTGAAGACGGTCGAGTCCCATGTCTCCGCGGTCCTGCGCAAGCTCCAGCTGTCGAACCGGCACGAGCTGACACGCTGGGCGACGGCACGACGGCTGGTGTGACGGCCCCCGCGCCGCACCGGCCCGGTGTGCCACGTGAGGGCGGCTTACACCACCCGGGTGGCTCCGGCGAACGGCATCAGGTCGATCGGTGCGAGCCGGACCGGCGCCGACGGATTGGGCGCGTGGATCATCTGGCCGTTGCCCACGTAGATGCCCACGTGGCTGACCCCCGAGTAGAAGAACACCAGGTCGCCGGGGAGGAGTTCGGCGCGCGAGACACGGCGTCCGGCGCCGATCTGGGCGTACGTCGTCCGCGGCAGCGAGATCCCCGCCGAGCGGTACGCGGCCTGCACCAGGCCGGAGCAGTCGAAGGCGTCAGGACCTGTCGCACCCCAGACATAGGGGCTGCCGAGCTTGCTGTACGCGTACGCCAACGCGGCCGCCGCCCGTGGGCCGGGGGCCATCGCGGTCGACACCGCGAGCGACACCGGCCCCAGGTCACGCGCCGCGTCCCGCGACGCCCGCCCGTCCACGCCGAGTCCGGCCCGCTCGCTCCACGTCAGCCCGGCCAGCAGTTGCCGCGCCTCGCCCAGCTTCTCGGTGATGGTCCGCTTCTGCCGGCTCAGCTCGGCCTGCCGCGACTTCAGGGAGGCAAGCTCCACCCGGGCCGCCCCGCGCAGCTGCTCGATCTCCCGCAGTTGCGCCCGCACCCGCCTTACGGCTGCCGCCTGCCGGCCGTCGAGCCGCTCGGCGAACGCCGCGTCATCGAGGTAGCGCCCCGGATCCGAGGAGAGCAGGAGCTGTACCGAGGGGTTGATGCCTCCGTTGCGGTACTGCGCCGCCGCTGCCGAGCCCAGCGCCTCACGTGCCGAGTTGAGCCGGTCCGTCCGGCGGGCCGCCTCGTCCCGCAGCGCGTTGAGCCGTTGCTGGGTCTCGGCCGCCTCCTCCTTCGCCCCGTCGTACTTCTCGGTGGCGACCTCTGCCTCCCGGTACAGCTTGTCGACCTCGGCCTTGACCTGGGCCGGGGAGAGCGGGGGCTCGGCGTGCCCCGTTCCGTCGAAGGCGGTCGCGGTCGCCGCTCCCGCGAGGGCGATCGTGGCGGCGGTGCGGGCGGTGCTGCCGCCGAGCGAACGCTGTCTGGGCTTGCGGTGCGCTGCCAACCTGACGTCCCGTCCTTTCGTACGACCGCCGGGGCCGGGGCCCCGGC
>NZ_JBSFJX010000296.1:0-7950 GCF_053598275.1 Streptomyces sp. NPDC001156
GACAGCTACACGGCGGGGCTCCAGTTGCGCGGCGCGATCATCTGGCTGCGCAGCCTCCGCCCCACCACATGATCACGACTCAGAACACGCCCTAGTGCTGTGACCGCATAGACACCTCACCTTGCTATGCCGTCAAGTCGGTCGGACTTTGAAGGCCGGGGTCTTCGAACACTTCTGGCCAGGCGGGGAGAGAATCCCGGCATGGTGATGGCACGGCATTGGTACTCCTCGTCGCCCGTCGTGGACGGGCACCCGCTCCTGGATGAGCCTGGCTTCTGGCCCGCGCACTTGGCGGACCTGTCTGAGGGCTTGCCGCCAGAGGCCTTCGGTTCGGACGCGGGCGACGTGGACGCCATGCTGGACAAGCTTCAGGGCCCAGCGGCATGGCCGGTGTTCAGAGTGCCTCTGACCGGCGGCTTCACGGTCGTCGTGCACTACAACAGCGGCGAGGAGTTCACCACCACGGACTACTTCCTCACGCACCCCGACTGGAGCCAGGATCTCGTCCTGGCCAGCGACGATCAGGACCGTATCGGGCCTGGGCTGTGCTGGCCCGAGCTCGCAGCATTGGTGGAGGCACCGGCAGACGCCGTCGGGGTCACCGACCCTCATGCCCGGCTCCTTCTCCTCCTTCCCATCTTGGGTGACAGCGCAGTCCCGGAAGAAGCTGTGATAGCCGTGGTCCGGGCCCTGGTCACCCAGGGTGCTCCCGAGGCGAGCGAGCCGTTGGCCAGGCGTTTGCTCCAGGGGCACCCCATGTGGGGCGCCCAGGACTGGTGGTTCGACACAGACGAACGGAGCTGGATCTGCGAAGGCGATCACAGCCCACGCGAGATTCCCTTGGGCGACCACTTGCCTGAACAGCAGCGAGGTGCTCTCGAGGCGTGCCTGACTCCCGGATGACCGACTCAGGCTGCCCACGCGACCGCCACCACACCGAGCACCGGGGCCGCGCGCCGCTCTATGCGGAGGTCTCATTGAAGTGCTCTCCTCCCTTCGCAAGCTCAGGAAGGAGATTCCTGCCTACCTTGCGGCGGCGGGCTTGACGCGTTTTGGCGCCTGACGACTGCACCTTCCGGCAGCCGGGATCGCCACGAGGCCGATCCGGTACAGGTGCAAGATGTTCCGGGCTGCGTTCCAGTCGGCGTTCGCCGCGAAGCCGCAGTCCGGGTTCTTGCATACGAACGTGGCCTGGTCCTTGCGGCTGCCTGGCGTGGTGAAGCCACATGCAGAGCAGCGCTGGGAGGTGCCGGGGGCTGGGACTTTGACCAGTGTGGCGCCGTACCGGGCGGCCTTGTACGCCAGCATCGTGACCGTGCGCCCCCATGCTTCCTGGCTGATGGAGCGGTTGAGACCGGCCTTCTGCTTGACGTTCTTGCCTGGCTCTTCGACGGTGCCCTTCGCGGACTTGACCATGTTCGTGATGGTGAGTGCTTCGACCACGACCGTGCCGTACGTGCGGGCGAGGTAGGTGGTGGTCTGATGCTGCCAGTCAAGGGCGCGGCGCGTGGCTTTTGCGCGGAGCTGCTTGATCTGGTCGTAGGTGTGCTGCAAGCGGCGGGACGTCTTCTCACCGCGTGTGCGGAAGCCCTTGCGGTGCGCTGCTGCGCGCTCCAGGCGCAGCAGCTTGGCTTTCTCCTTCGGGGTGAGCCACTTGTCCCGGTCGGCGGTGCCGTCCGGGAGTCTGGCGGGGCGGCCGTGGTCTTGATGGTTGCCGTCGGAGAGAGCGAGGGGCACCGTGACGCCCACGTCGATGCCGACCTCGGGGCCGGTGCAGGGCGCGGGCGTGGACTCCTGGGTCAGGACACGGAAGGCGATGTGCCAGCCGAGGGCATCCTTGACCAGGCGTGCGCCGGTGATCCGGTTGTCCTTGCCGGCGTGCTTGCCGACGGGGAGGTCTTGGGTCCAGCGGAACCGTACTCGGCCGATCCTGGGCAGGTTGACCATGCCCCAGCGGCGGTGCACCCGCTTGATGTTCAGGTCGCGGCCCTGCGGGACGTCCACGCTCATCGCGGACCGGAAGCGGCCTTTGAAGTTCGGTGCGTTGGCCCGGCCCTCCCAGCAGTTCTTCCATGCCTGGAAGTACGTCTTCAGCACCGCTTGTGCGGCCTGCGCGGGCAGGACGGCGAGGAAATCGAGGTCTTTGCGGGCCTGCCGTATCGCGGTATCGGCGTTTGCAGGCGTGCGCTTGTCCTTCGGCATCATCTGCCACCAGGCGTGCAGCAGGTTCCACATCGTGCGGGCCGCGTGCGCCTGGGCATCGGCGTTCGACACCTCGGCAGGCGATAGTGCAAGCCGGGCGCGGTGCCCGAACTGCCGCTTCCTCAGCGCCCCTTGACTCACAGCCAGCAGACTATCGCTCGCTCCACGTCGCCGCGATGGAATCCGAATCCCGATGTTCGCACCGGTCGTCAGGTTGTCTGCAACCTGCATGTCCATTTGGTGTTCGTCACGAAGTACCGGCGCGGCGTGTTCACCGACGCCATGTTGAACAGGTGCGAGGAGATCATGCGGGAGGTGTGCGAGGACTTCGAGGTCGAGTTGAAGCAGTTCAACGGCGAGCACGATCACGTGCACCTGCTCGTGCACTATCCGCCGAAGGTCCAGCTCTCCAAGCTGGTCAACAGCCTCAAGGGCGTCTCCGCCCGGCTGCTGCGCAAGGAGTACGACACGCACGTCCGCCGGTACCTGTGGGGCGGGCACTTCTGGTCCGGGTCCTACTTCGCAGGCTCATGTGGAGGGGCGCCGCTCACCGTCGTGAAGCAGTACATCGAGCGGCAGCAGCGCCCTGTAAGCTGAGGTCAACAGTGCGGACCCGTGCCCACCGGCATCCGGATCCGGCACCCGTCCGCCAGCCGCAGGTACACCGGTCCGTGACCGGTTCGCAGGGCGAGTGCATAGGGGTCGCGCTCGGCGCAGGACGACCCGTCCTCATCGGTCGTCACGATGCAGCGTCGTGACCTGGTGCGGGTCGTTCCTCGTCGGCGCGGGCAGCCCGCCGGACGCGGCGGAGCCTAAGAGCGAAGGCCACGGCGGAGGCTACGAAGAGCACGGCGGTGATGACCAGCCACCGGCCGAGGTAGACGTCCATGGACAACCCGGTGGCACCCGGATAGGGGGTCGACAAGGCGAAGATGAGGGGGAACCAGACGAGCAGGAGCACACCGGAGAGAAAGGTGGGCACGCGCAGGTAGTTGATCCACGGCGGTTGTGGCATGCGGGTGGCGCGATGCCGCAGGATAGCGTGGGCCGACAGGTCGGCGAGTGAGTACAGGGGCAGCAGGAGCAGGTCGTGGAGGATCGCCGCGCCGACGAACCAGAGCGCGACCTCGAGCGGGCGGACGGCGAACAGGCGCACCAGGGCGTAGCCGGTGATCGCGAACGAGGCGATCAGGACGAGCAGGTGGAGGGGGCCGGAGCCGTACCAGCGGACGAAGCGTGCCATGGTCACGTCCTGAAGGTGAGTCGGTGCACCCACTTGGTGTTGTTTACGCCGGGGTTGGCCGGGACTATGACGCGGGCCGGGTAGCCGTGGTCGAGCGAGAGGTCCGCGCCGTTGACGCGCAGGGCGAGCAGCGATCGAGGGTCGTGGATCTGGTTGCCCCGCAGTAGCACCGAGCTGTAGGGGCCGGGTGGTTGAACGGACTCCACCAGGACGCTCGAGGCATGGGGTAGCCCGGCCATGGCGGCCAGGTCCGTCAGCCGTAGACCGCTCCACCGCTGATCGGCGGTGGACCACCCCTCCACACACGCGATCGGCAGCGCGGCCATGTGTTGACGCATCGCCAGGAGCTGCCCTCGGGTGAAGACCAGAGACGAACCCTGGCCGCGGACTTCCAGCCGCCAGCCGGGGCCGACGTGCGCGGGGGTGACGCCGACGGCTGCGGCGGTCTTGTTGATCTGGAAGCCGTTCGGGCCGCTGCCGGGAGTGCGGTTGTGGGGCGCGAGAAGGGCGGTGTCGCGCAGCCAGCCGCCGATGCTCTGCCCCGCGGTGACCACCAGGAGGAGTAACGATCCGCCCCCCACCATGGCGAGCGCGCCGCGCCGGGTCATCGTCGGCGGCGCGGCAGCGGTCGGGACCAGGCCGTCGGGGTCGGGGGGCTCGGGCCGGGTGTGAGCGAGGTCGGTGCGCAGTTCGGCGGCCAGGCTGCGGGAGCGCAGGGCGCGCGTCATCCGGCCGAGTCTGAGGCACACGTGGACGACGAAGGCGGCGATAAAGACCCAGGCGCCATAGAAGTGCAGGGTGTAGAAGGAGCCGGGGAACACGTAGAAAAGCTGGATGTTGATGATGCCGGTCACGAATTCAAAGATCACCCCGCCGACCAGCATGAGCAGGGACAACCGCTCCAGTCCGTGGGCGATGGAGCGCACCGGCAGCCACTCGAACAGCTTCGGGATCACTGACCACAACTTGGCCAGCAACACGGGCACGAGGACCACGCCGAGCGTCACGTGCACGCCCTGGGTCAGCCGGTACAGCCAGTACGGATGTGTGGGCCAGTCGAAGAGGTAGAAGCCCAGCAGGCCCTTGTCCGGGGTCTGGTCGTTGAGGCGGCCAAGTCCCGGGTTGTAGGCGGCGTAGGAGAGCATCCCAGTGACGAAGAGCAACGGGATGCCGATCAGCAACACCAGTCCGAACACGGACGTCAGCCAGGGCCCGCGGAGGGGACTGCGCCAGAAGCCGGGACGGAATGGCCCCGGGGGTGGAGGAGTCTGCTCGACCCGCCGCACGAGAGCCCGGATACGAGCGGCCCCCTTGGTGGCCCGCGCCGCCGCGGCAGCGCGAACGCGCTCGAGACGCCCCCGCGCGTGACCCTCGCCCGGTCTCGGGCGCTGCGGCCCGCCGGAGCCCGGGGCCGACGGCCGTCCGCCACTGTCCATCGGCTGCCTCCTCTGTCCCCGAGCCGACTGTCACAGGGCGGATCGCATCCCACCGCGCCGTCCGCGCTGTTGTCGTCAGCCACAAACTGGCACAGATCGGGGTCGGCTTTCCGTGTCAGGGCTGCATTCGGGTGTCCGTCGCCAGCCGAACAGTCGAACCAGTGCACCGCACGGCTCGACGGTCGCACGATGCCCTCATGATGGTGAGGTGCGACGCCTCAGCGCACGGCGCAGCGCCGCCAGCCGGCCCGGCCGCACCGCGCTGACCAGGGAAGTGCTCTGGTTCGTCCTGATCGGCGTCGCCTCCACGGTGGCCCAGGCCCTGCTGTACTGGGTTCTGCGCCACTGGTCGCCGCCCATCCTGGCCAATTTCGCCTCCCTTCTTGTCGTCACCGTCCTCAACACGGAGGCCAACCGCCGACTGACCTTTCGCGGGTCCCCGGTCCGGGTCCTGCAGGCGCATCTGGCCGCGGGTGGCCTGTTCGTCCTGGCGTACATGGTCACCTCAGGAGCTGTGCTCCTCTTCCGCCACTACCGGCCCACCGCCTCACCGGCAGCGGAGACCCTAGTGCTCGCACCGAGCTTTGCCCTGGTGACCGTGGTGCGCTTCACCGTCCTGCGGATGGTCGTCTTCCGGCGCCGCCACCGATGACTCCCACACACCCGATGCGGCAGGCACCTCCGCCCTCACGCACCGCCCCGCCGTCGGTCCTTGCCCCCACGGGCCCGCGCCCGGACCAGTGCGCCGGCAAGCACCTCCACGGCGGCCGGCCCGTACACGGCGACCTGGACGCCATGCCACTGCAGTGCGTCCGCGACATACAGCGCGGTGCCGGCGGCGGCGACGGCGAGCCACTCCCATCGGCCACCCATGGCCACCAAGGCCACGACGAGCAGCGCGTACCAGTAGTACGCGGGCGAGGCGAGCAGCAGCGCAGTGCCCGTGACCAGCAGCGATCCGTGCCACGGCCGCTCTGGATCGCCTCGCCGCAGGACGTACCAGGCGCTGAGCGCCACCAGTACGGCGGCGGCCGGACCGGCCCAGGCGGCCGGCAGCACCAGCCGCAGTAGCCCGAACCGGCCGACGCCGCTCGGCTCGTACCCCTCCTCCCGCAGATAGCCGGGGAGATAACCCAGAACCGCGGAACCGGACGCCAGCAGGTACGGAAGATAGGCGAGCACCACAACACCGACGGCCGCGAGCAGCGCGCTCGCCGCCTCCCACACCCGGGCTCGCCCGGCACGCCCGGAGGCCAGCACCCCCGACAGCGCACCTGGGAGGGCGAGCACGGGCAGAAGCTTGACGGCGATCGCCGCCCCCAGCAACGCTCCACGGCGCGCTCCCGCGGCCGTCCCGAGCGCGGCCACCGTGAACAGCACTCCGAGCGTGTCCACATGGGCGTCGTTGACCGCGGCGAACGGCACCGCCGGACACCACGCCCACAACGCCACCCGCCGCACGTCACCGGACGTACGTCGCTGCACCATCAGCAGCGCCACGGTCGTGGCGACGGCGAGCACCGCACCGGCGAGTTGCAGGGGCTTGTGCCGCCCGCCTGCTGGGGAGACGGCGTGCACCAGCAGGAACCATCCCTCGGCCACGGGCGGATAGATCGTGCGTTCGGACGGCCTGTTGATGTGCGTGCACACCCCTGCCCCTGAGTGGAGGTCCCACTCACGGCACGCGCTCCCGGCGGGGAAGAGCCACGGATCACGCAACCGGGCAAGCTGTGGCGCGTCCGGCGGGTAGGCGTACGGGGAGACTCCCGCGGCCTGCACGCGGCCGTCCCACGCGTAGCGGTACATGTCGTCGCTGGTGCGCGGCGGGGCCGACAACGCCGCCACGCACAGGGCGATCCCGCCGGCCAGGATCAGCGTCACGGCGGTGCGCACCGGCACCCGCCGCACCGCCCACGCCGCGCCGGCGAACAGCGCCCACGCCGTGGCATACCAGTACAGCAGCGCAGCCGGATGGCCGAGATTACCGCCGATGCGGACCGTCGTGGCGACGGTCGCAACGAGGGCGGCGAGCAGTGCTGTGGTGCAGAGCGTGCGTACTCCCACACCCGTCACAGTGGCAGCCGCGAACGCGCCGGACGGTCTCGTGGCGCCGCGTGTCCGAACCCGCCGTAGCCTCGAAGGCGTGCTGGTCCTTGTCACGGGAGGGGCCGGGTTCATCGGCTCCCACGTGGTCGGTGCGCTGGTCGACGCCGGGCACGGGGTGCGCGTGCTGGACGTGCGGTGGCTCGAGCCGACGCGGTTCCCGCCCGACGTCGCGTTCGTGCGCCGCGACGTATGGGACCGGGCGGTGGTCGAGGAGGCGCTGCGCGGGGTGGACGCGGTCCACCACCAGGCGGCGATGGTCGGCCTGGGCCAGGACTTCGGCCACGCACCCGAGTACGAGGCGCGCAACGACCTGGGCACCGCCGTCCTGCTCACGGCCATGGCCCGGCGGCGGGTGAGCGACCTCGTCCTGGCCGGATCGATGGTGTACTACGGCGAGGGCCGCTACGAGTGCGCCCGCCACGGGACCATCCGGCCCGGCCCGCGGCGGGTCGCCGACCTGGATGCCGGGCGGTTCGAGCCCGTCTGCCCGCGATCGGTGCCGCGATCCCGGACGGCCCACTGCGCACCGACAACGTCGGCAGCAGGAGCCCGCACACCGTGGGGGAGGTGGCCACCGCGCTCTCCGCGGCCTGCGGCGGGCCCGAGCCGGTGGTGACCGGCGAGTACCGGCTGGGCGACGTCCGTCACATCACCGCCTCCTCGTCACGGCTGCGCAAGGAACTCGGCTGGCTGCCCCGGGTCCCGTTCGCGGACGGCGTGCGGGAGTTCGCGAAGGCCCCCCGCGCGGCCGGGCGTCGGTGCCTCGGTAAGGGGCGCGGGAGACGGCCTCGAGCCCACGGCCGCCGGAACCGTAGCGGCCCCCATCGGCCGGAAGCACCCGGCGTCTAAACCGTTCCTAGTCAGTGAGCAGGAGTGAGTCTTGTATCCAATCCTGGTCAACTGGCGCATCCCGAACGGTGGTGGATGCACTGGTCTCCCGCGTTCGCGCCGCGTCCGGCGACA
>NZ_JBSFJX010000297.1:0-7921 GCF_053598275.1 Streptomyces sp. NPDC001156
CCAACGCCCACTGGCGAAGCGTCATCGGGTGTATCCCGAGACGCTTCGCAGCCTTGGACATGCGCAGCAACTCCATGCATACAACCATACATGCAACCATACATGCACAACACTACGGATAACTAATGAAGTTGGTGAGCCTCCCTCGAGCAACGTGCCGGTACACGGCGGTCTTGGTCCGGTCGTCGAAGGCGACCGGGCAGTCCTTGGCGACGTGCCGCAGATGCCGCTGACCGAGTTGAAGTGGGTTGATCAGCCGCTCCCGGAGCCGTACCGCCCTGGCTCGGTTCTCCTTCCCGGGGGCGGGTCAGCGAGGCCGTGCTCGTAGGCGAAGACCACGGCGTGGACGCGGTCGCGCAGGCCGAGCTTGGCGAGGGCGTGGGTGACGTGCGTCTTGACAGTGCTTTCGGTGACGAACAGCTCCCGGGCGATCTCGGAGTTGTTTCTGCCGTGGACCAGGAGGTCGAAGACCTCGCGTTCGCGGGGAGTGAGCTGGTCCAGTGCGGCAGGCGGCTTGGGAATCCGCGGGAGCTGCCGGGTGAACTCGCCGATCAGGCGTTTGGTGACGGCCGGAGACACGAGCGCTCCTCCGTCGGCGGCTGCTCGTACTCCCAGGATGAGTTCCTCGGGTGGGGCGTGTTTGAGCAGGAAGCCGCTGGCTCCGGCGCGCAGGACGTCGTAGAGGTATTCGTCGAGGTCGTAGGTGGTCAGGGCGACCACGTGCGGAGGAGAGGGGTGGGCGAGGATGCGCTCGGTGGCGGCGATGCCGTCCAGGCGGGGCATCCGGATGTCCATGAGGACGACGTCCGGGGACAGTTCGCGGGCGAGGGCCATTGCCTCGGCACCGTCGGCGGCCTCACCGACCACGGCAAAGTCCGGTTGGGCGTCGAGCAGGGCGGCCAGCGCGACGCGGACCATGGCCTGGTCGTCGGCGAGCAGAATCCGGATCGTCATGACGCCGCCCTTCCAGGGACGTCGGTGTACGGGAGCGATGCGGACAGTCTGAAGCCGCCCTCGGATGTCGGACCCGCATCCATGCGGCCGCCGTACAGGCAGACTCGCTCCCTGATGCCCAGCAGTCCCCGCCCGCCACCACTCGTCGACGGCCCTGACGTGGGCGCCGAGCCGTTGACGACGGCCAGTTCGACATGGTCCGGCCGGTAGGCCAGGGTGATGTGCACGGGCGCTCCGGATGCGTGCCGGGTGGCGTTGGTCAGGGCTTCCTGGCAGATCCGGAACAGCGACAGTTGCAGGCCCGGCGTCAGTTGCACGCGGGCGTCGCCTTCCGTCCGGTAGTCGACGGGTGTTCCGGTCGTACGGATGCCGTCGATCAGCGTGTCGAGCTCGGCGAGCGTGGGGACGGGCCGCCGGTCCGGTGCCATCTCCTGGTCCCGGCGCAGGGTGCCGAGGAGGTGTGAGAGTTCGGTGAGCGCCTCACGGCTCAGGCTCTCCAGGGCGGCGAAGACTTCCGAAGGGTCGCCGGGTGGCACCAGCCGGGCCGTTCCGGCGCGCACGGTGATCGCTGACAGCTGGTGGGCCAGCACGTCGTGCAGTTCCCGGGCGATGCGGGCCCGTTCGGCCAGGTGCGCGGCTTCGGCCGCGGCGGCGGCTTCGTGGCGCCGGGCAAAGGCCGCGTCGCCGACCAGGAACGCCGCACCGAGCAGCGCCAAGGGGACGCCTTCCAAGCGGTGGTAGTTGTCCAGCAGGCCGATGCCGCCGGCCGCGGCCAGCGACAGCGCGCCGAGGAGCTGCGCCGTGCGCCGCTGCGTGCCGTACGCCCCCACCCCGTAGGCCGCGGTCAGCATCGCGGCGGCGGCGGCGACCTGGTTGCGGTCGAGTGCCCCGCGCAGCAGAAAAGCTCCGGTGGCGCAGCCCAGCACGACCAGAGGCAACCGCCGCCACCACCAGAAGGGCACCGACTGTGCCAGCGCCAGGGCCAGGTAGCCGAGGACCACCGGGGTGGCCGCCGCGTGCCCAGGCGGCCGCCACCACCACGGCACGTCTGGCAGCGACCACAGCGCCAGCACCGCCGCAAGAGCAGCATCGGTGCGCCGGGGGGAGATGCCCATGCCCTGACTGTACGGGCGCCCAGGCGCCATGGAGTACCTCATCCAAGGACGTCGCTGCGCCGGAAGCGTACGGCCGCACCCCATGCGCACACGGCGGCGACTCCTACGAGGGCCGCGGACTCGACGCCGATCACCAGGTGGCTCGGCGCGGTACCCGAGGAGGTGAAGAACCGGGACCAGAAATTGTCCGGCAGGGCCGTGATCGAGGACTGCCCGGCGCCGAAGCCCATCCAGTCCTGGATCCAGGTCGCCGGGGTCCAGCGCCCGAGGCCCTGCAGTGAGGCGGTGGCCAGCAGGCCGACGTACACGGCGGCGCACGACCCGAGGGTGCCGATGGCGCTGCGGGTCAGGACCGAGGCCAGTACCCCCACGGCGGCGAACAGGGCCAGGACGAGCAGGGCACGGCCGAACTGCCCGGCGGAGTGCGCGAGCGCATGGAGGGCTGGGGTCTGGGCGCGCGGTAGGTGGTTGAGCCGGGCGACCATGGGCCCGGCTCCAGCGAGGACGGCCCAGTCCGCGGACATGACCGCGACCGAGGCGATCCACACGCTCACTCCCTTGGCCGCCAGCACGCGCCGCCGCCGACCGCAGTGCGTGAGCAGGGATTTGATGGTGCGTCCGGACCATTCTCCGCCCACATGACCGCCTGCCAGCAGTGAGACGACCAGTGCGCCGGGCAGCGAGGCCATCAACCCGGCCGCTTCCGCGCCGGCCCCCAGGGCGGTCAGCTGGTCGGCGGTGTGCACCACGGTTGCGGTCCGGTCGGCCTGCTCCTGCGCGGCGCGGCCCCGCGCCACCTGCTGGACGCCGGAGCAGGAGGGACCCTGGGGAAGGCGGAGTTCGGCGCAGTTGGGCACGTTGACCGGCCGGGCGTACTGCTTGGCGTTGCCAGCCCCGCCCACGGCGAGCAGCACCGTGAAAAGGACCGCGCCGAGCCCGGCGCACCAGAGCAACGGGCGGCGAAGCTTGAGAAGTTCAGCGCGCAGCAGGCGCATCGGACCCCTCCCGATCGTGGTCGTCGGCGGTCAGGCTCAAAAAGCGGTTCTCCAGCGTCCCTGGCTCGCGGCGTACTTCGTGGGCCCACACGCCAGACTGGCCCAGCCTTCGGTTGATCTCGCGCGGATCGGCGTCCTCCACCAGGAGCCGCCCCGATCCGTCGGACCAGCAGCGGTATCCCGCGAGCAGCCCTGCCGCCTCCGCCAGGTCCACCGGGTCAACCGTCACCCGTACGGTGGGCCGCGCAACCCCGTTCACCGGGCCCTCCTCGATCAGCCGCCCGGCGTGCAAGACCGCGACGCGGTCACAGACCTGTTCGACCTCGGAGAGCAGATGGCTGGAGAGGAACACCGTGGTTCCAGCGTCGGCCAACTCTCGCAACAGGGAGCGCATCTCCTGGATGCCGGCCGGGTCCAGCCCGTTGGTGGGCTCGTCCAGGATGAGCAGCGACGGCTCGCGTAGCAGCGCGGCGGCCAAGCCCAACCGCTGCCGCATCCCCTGCGAGTACGTCTTGACCTTCCGGCCGGCCGCCTCGGCCAGCCCCACGCGCACCAGCACCCGGCCAACCGCATCCGGCGACGGCGCCCTCCCGGCCAGAGCCAGGAACTCCAGGTTGCGCCGCCCGGTGGCCCAGGGATGGAAACCCGGCTCCTCGATCATCGCCCCGACCCGGGCGAGGCCGTCCGGGTCGGGCAGCGGGCGCCCATGGATCCAGGCGAGCCCGGACGTGGGCCGCACCAGACCCAGCAGCATGCGCATCGTGGTGGTCTTGCCGGAGCCGTTGGGACCGAGAAAGCCGAAGACCTGGCCTGCTCCGACCGTCAGGTCCAGGCCGTCGACCACGAGCGCTGCCCCATACCGCTTGGTCAGCCCCGCGCAGCGGATCACTTCGTCCATGCCCACGACGCTAGGCATCGCGCGCCGCCCCGTCATCAGCCCCGAGCCGAGATCCGCCTCGCCCAATAGACGAGTCAGCAGGCGTGCCGGCAACAGCCGGGCAGGCTGCTACAACCCAGGGACTCCGCCGTCGCTGCCCGCTGGGCATCGACCGGCCCGGTCGGGGTCTCACCCGTGCCACGTCCCATCCCTCATCTTCGGAGGGAATCCCCGCCTTCAGGCGGGGAAGGAATCCGATCCTGAGCCCCGCGGCGCGGGGCGCCGCAGCTTCGCTCCGGAATGCTCCGACCACAGCCCGCGCTCAGTCGGGCCGCACCTGGTTCTCGATGTAGTCCTTGACCACTTGGAGCGGTGCTCCGCCGCATGAGCCGGCGAAGTAGGAGCCGGACCAGAATCGGCCGTGCATGATCGCCCGGTTCCCGCGGCCGGCGAACTCCTGCCGCAGGCGGCTCGAGGAGACGCCCTTGAGGGAGTTGACCAGGTTGGAGAGGGCGACTTTCGGCGGGTAGTGCACCAGCAGGTGCACGTGGTCTTCTTCGCCGTTGAACTCGATCAGGTCGGCCTCGAAGTCCTCGCAGACCTTCCGCATGATCTCTTCGCAGCGCCCCAGGGCGAGCGACAGGGTTGGAAATTCCCGCGCCGGGTAGCTCGTCGGCCCGCCCGGATCCTGACACCTGCTGGCACCAGCCCGCCTCAGTCGTGCCCGTTGCGTGCCCGATCCGGCGGGACGCAGCGGGGACTCAATCCAAACTAGTGCTCCAAGCCCCAGGCAGCCGCGCTTGACTCGGTCATTGAAACTCCAGCCCAAAGCCGTTACGCCGACCGTGTGTTCGACTGCAACTCACTGGGGAATCCGTCGTCCCGCTTCGGTAAGGATGAGTGTCAGGCGGCCCAGCCATTCACCGTCGTCGGGGTACTCCCAGTTCTCGGCGTCTGCTAGCAGGGCGGGAAGGTCCTCTCGCGGGAGGGAAGGACCCGGTTGAAGACCATGGGCCTCATCGGGGGCGATCCAGGGAACGAGGCGGCACACCTCGACCCAACCCTTGTCGACCAGCGGCAGGAGGATTGCAGCAAGATCTGAGTGGCCCCCGGACGCGAGCGGCTCGTCCAGATCGCCTCGGACACCTGGAAGGATGTCGATCTCGGTCGCGTTGATCATGAAGGCGCGCTCTGCGGGCAACAGCTCGCCTGTAGCGGGATACCTCATTCAGAGATCATTGCAGCCGCCGCCTGACCGGACCGTCTCCGGGCCGTCCGAGGCGAACCGACGTTGACAGATGATGACAACTAGTCCCGGCATCCGCGCAGGTCACAGGGTCAGCTACGGCGAGCCGCCGCACGTGAGAGACGTAGCCCATCACTTCCAGAAGATCTGACACGCATTGCTCTGAGCTTGCCCCAGCCACACGGTCCGGGGCAGTCGCTGCCTCGCAGACTCAACGTGTACGACTTGATGCCACCACCTATGGGCGTTCTGTCGTCGCCTGGACACCTGCTTGGCGTAGCCGGTGGGCGAGGAACTCCATTTCGGTCAGCGTTCCGGTTTGGGCTCCTGCGCGGACTCGCTGCATCACGGCCTTCGCCTGGATCAGGTCAAGTCCCATTTCAGCGCGCAGTACTTTCATGAGCGCGACCGCACTGGCCGATGGGTCTCGAAGCTGTAGCCGCGCCGGACCGTGCTCGGCCAGAAGGCGCTCCCGCAAATCGCCTGGCACGTCGGGCTGACCACACGCGATGACGTACATGCCGCACACGGCACACCTTCGTGTGATGTCCCAGTGCACCTGACCGTCGACCAGGCCTTCACCGGCGTCACATTCCGCCAGGGCGCCGCAGTCTTCGCACTCGGATGGATGCCTGACCGACTCGCCGACCATCATCGGCCCCGCACCTCACGATTTAAGAGACCACCAGGCCGCCGGGCTGACGGCAGTCTGACGGCAACGACGACGGACGCCACGGTACGCAGCGGTATGCCACGAGCTGTCGACGCTGGTCGCTGTCGGGACCGCACATGATCCACTCCACACGATGGACTCGCCTGAAAAGCGGAGGGTCGGCTGTGCCCCGCGTGCCCGTCGCGTGCCCGATCCCGCGGGACGCAGCGGAGACTCACGGGGAACAGCGGCGCCGATCGCGCTTCGGCCCAGGTCAGCGAGTTGCCAGGTCAGTCGCCATCCGCATACGGCGTCTTCCAAACTAGCTACGCGGCTTCGAGGCCCGTCACCCGCTCCATACAGCTCAGGGCCAGGTTAGAGGACCATTCTCTCGTCTCTACGGGCCTTCTAGCTCTTCGGCTCGGTAAGGGCGTAGTCCGTGAAGGTTCGTCGGTAGCGGTTGTGTCCGGTCGAGGCAGTGTGGTTGGTCATCCATCGAATGGCGGGGGTCTCCCCGCTCATCGGTCCTGAGGACGCTCCACAGTCGTTCTCGTCGCCGGATACGCACTGGACGGCCCAAGACAGTTCGCCGGTCGGGTCTTGGCGAGTCAGGTAGTCGACGTACCGGAAGACGCGCCTAGAGGTCACTCCGCGGCCCTCCCTTCGAGGACGGCGGCCAGGGCCTCGGCCACATCCGCCCGCCATCCCCCCAGCTCGACCATGGGGGTTCCGCTCACGGGCCACTTGCCGGACAGGGAAGGAAGGGTGATCCCGTGTGCTTCGAGAGCGCGCTTCAGTCGGACGGCCGTCCGAACACCCTTGCCGTAGGCGGCCCCGGTCGCTTCATCGATCTTCTCGGCAAGCATGTGACCCCTCCTCGTACCCTCCAGCGTTACTGCGGTCTCCACCGTTACTGCACCAAACTTCTACATGCCGTGGAGGTACATGCCGCTACCCCAAGCTGCGCACTGCTGCCTACCGACCTAGGCTCGGGACATGACAGGCACGCCCGTGAATCCGGAAGCCGCCGAGTA
Organism: Streptomyces sp. NPDC001156; assembly: GCF_053598275.1. NCBI lineage: Bacteria > Bacillati > Actinomycetota > Actinomycetes > Kitasatosporales > Streptomycetaceae > Streptomyces > Streptomyces sp. NPDC001156. Next base: position 6,874 of record NZ_JBSFJX010000297.1, read on the forward strand.
CGTCTATCGGCAAGTCGCCGACCACATCGCGGCGGAAATCGCAGCGGGGAAGCTTCGGCCTGGCGCACGCTTGCCCGGCGAACGGGCATTGGCCGAGCAGTACGGCGGAGGGAAGTCGACATAGCAGCCGACGGAGTACAGCCGCGTGCCGCTGGTGGGACAGGACTCGGCCCGGGTGTAGATCCGATGGGCCTCCGCGGTCGTGATCCAGGACGATTGGCGAAGGTGTGTCTGCTGCGCTTTATGGCGCTGCTCAGCCGCCGAGCAAGCCGCCGATTAAGCCGATGCTGATGGTGCCGCCGCCTTCAGTTGTGGTGGGGCTGAAGGTGGGAGAGGGATCCGTGGACGAAGAAACCTTTTTCCCCTGAGTCGACTCGCCGCTGGTGAGGCCTGCCGGCGTAGTGGGGGTCCCCGAGGAGGTGGGGGTAGCCGTGGTCATCTTGAGGGTGTCAGCGGTGTTGACGGTGCCCGAAAGGTCAGAAACCGGCTCTTGAGCCGGTTTGGTCGGCAACGTTCTTGTGCCGGGCCAGGTGGTAGTGGTGGCCGGGACGGTGGCCTCGTGTTGGCCGGAGGGCTTCTCGCGTCCGGGCATGGTCTGCGCCTCCATGAGGGCCACCACGCCCAGGACCGCAGTCAGCATGGCCGCCGTCACCGCAAGGACTTGCTTGCGGGAGGGGTGGCGCGGCTCGAGCGGCGCCGTCGGGGCTGCGGACGGTGAGAGCAAGGCATCGGCGGAGGCAGCAGATGGCCCAGCGGCCCCGTCGCCGACGGTCTCGCCATCCTCATGCCCCTGGTCCTGGCGCTGGAGCTGAGGGGGCGGGACGTGGGTGAGGAGGCTCTGCGCTACCGCATCGGGGAGCCAGTCGGCCTCGGCGAGTACCTGGGTGGCAGCGGTGTGCCCCTCACTCTCGCCGAGCGCTCGGGCGAGTGCCGCCACAAGGTCGGGAACGGTAGGCCGCTTGCCGGGGTCCTTGGCCAGGCACTGGCCGATCACGTCCAGGCCGGGCGGCAACCCGCCGAGGTCAGGCTCTTGGTACACGGCACGGAA
>NZ_JBSFJX010000298.1:0-7911 GCF_053598275.1 Streptomyces sp. NPDC001156
CAAGTGGGACTTCGCCCAGCAGGCCGGCTACGACGCCATCGAACTGCGTGGCAAGGGCGACCTGCACTTCGCCTCCCGCCTGGAGGAGTTGAAGCGGGCCCGCAAGGACGGGGTGGTCATGCCCACGGTCTGCGTGGACATGCTGCACTTCTTCGGTGCCTTCGACGCCGACCTGCGCGCCGACGCCATCGCCCAGATGAAGTCACAGCTCACCGTGATCGCCGAGATCGGTGGACTGGGCGCCCAGACCCCCGCCTCCTACGGGATGTTCTCGCGCCGTCTTCCGCCCTTCGAGCCGCCGCGCACCGAGGAGGGGGACCGCGAGGTTCTGCTGGCGGGCCTGAGCGAACTGGGCGAGCACGCACGCAAGGAGGGCGTCACTCTCTTCCTGGAGCCGCTCAACCGGTACGAGGACCACATGGTCAACCGGCTCGAGCAAGCTGCTGAGCTCATCCGCCAGATCGGGCTCGACTCGATCAAGATCGGCATCGACAGCTACCACATGAACATCGAGGAGAGCGACCCCGCCGCTGCGATCGTCGCCCACGCCGACCTCATTGGCCACGCCCAGGTCTCCGACTCCAACCGCTTCCAGCCCGGCGCCGGACACCTCGACTGGCCGGCCTGGCTCGGCGCCCTGCACACCATCGGCTACGACGGCTACCTCGCCGCGGAATGCCGCCTCACCGGCGATCCCGTCGAAGCCGTCCGCTCCATCCCCGCCTTCCTCAAGAGGTCCGGCGCGTGAGCTCCCTTCTGGACCGGCCCGCACCGCACCGCGCCGCGGACCTGACACTGCGGCGCGGTGCGGCACGGGTCCTCATCGACAACTGGACCGGCACCTCCACCGTTCCCTCCCGTACCCTCTACCCTCATCAGTGGAGCTGGGACTCCGCCTTCATCGCCATCGGACTGCGTCACCTCTCGGTGCGCCGCGCCCAGCAGGAACTCGAATCGTTGCTGGCCGGGCAATGGGCCGACGGGCGCATACCGCACATCGTCTTCAACCCCGCCGTCCCGCACGATGCCTATTTCCCCAGCCCCGACTTCTGGCAGTCCTCCCACGTCGGCCGAGCGGCGGGCGCGCCCACGGCCCCCGAGACCTCGGGCATCGTGCAACCCCCCGTGCACGCCCTGGCCGCCTGGCTCGTGCACCAGGCAGACCCCCAGGAATCCCGACGTCGCGGCTTCCTCGCCCGTGCCTATCCGCGGCTGGCCGCCTGGCACGACTACCTCCTCACCCGCCGCGACCTCGGCGGCGCAGGGCTGGCGGCCGTCGTCCACCCCTGGGAATCGGGCATGGACAACAGCCCCTGCTGGGACCAGGCCCTGCAGCGCATCGAGCCCGCCGCGCCCGAGGCCTTCCACCGTGCCGACCTGAACCACGGCCATCCCGCCGACCGGCCCACCGACCTGGACTACGGCCGCTATGTCCGGCTCGCGGCGGATTACCGCGAGGCCGACTACGACGACCGTGCGCTGCAGCACGGCTTCGCCATGGAAGACCCCTGCTTCAACGCCCTGCTCATCGTCAGCGAGCGGGCACTCGCTGCCATGGCCCGCGAGCTGGGCACGGATGACGCAACTCACACCAGGCGCGCCGACGAACTGACCGGGCAGCTGGTGGCCCGGCTGTGGGACGACGACGCCGGCCTGTTCCGTGCCCGCGACCTGAGCACCGACATCCTGGTCGACGAGCGCAGCGTGACCGGTCTCATCCCGCTCGTGGTGCCGGGTCTGCCGCACGACATCGTCTGGCGACTGCAGGAAACCCTTGACGGCCCGCATTTCAGCGCGCCGGCCACCCGGCTGGTGCCCAGCTACGACCTGACCGGTCACGCCTTTGACGCCCAGCGCTACTGGCGCGGCCCGGCCTGGTTCAACACGGCCTGGCTGATCCACCGCGGACTGCACACCCACGGCCTCCAGACCAACGCCGAACGCCTCCAGCAGGGCCTTCTCAGCGAAGCAGGACGGTCCCGGTTCGCCGAATACGTCGACCCCACGACCGGCGCCGGTCGAGGCGCCCGGCACTTCTCCTGGACCGCTGCCCTCGCGCTCGACCTGCTGTGCGCCGACCCGAAGGAGCCCATGCCATGACCGCGGGCGACCACCACGTCCAGTTGGTGCGCGACGCCACCTTCGTCCGCCTCGACGGCGACGGAGGCATCAATGGCACCCGCGGGACCACGCCCGACGGATTGTTCCTGAGGGATGCACGTCACCTCAGCCGCTGGCAGCTTACCGTCGACAGCACGAGCCCCATCGCCCTGGTGCCCGCCGAGGCGGCGACGGACGATGCGGCGACGTGCGTCCTCACCCCGCAGGGCACGCGGGACAAACCCCCCGCCTATACCGTCTTCCGTCGGCAGACCGTCACCGCAGGGGTGCTCACCGAACATCTGCGCCTGGTGAGCAATCTTCCCGACCCGGTGACCGCCCGCGTCGACCTCACCGTCGACGTTGACTTCGCTGACCTGTTCGAACTGCGGGCCGACGACCGCCACTACGGAAAGCCCGGCGGTCGCTACACAGCCCACACCACGCCCGACGGCCTGCACTTCGACTACCACCGAGCCGACTGGCACGCCCGGACCACCCTCGCCTGCCATCCCGCCCCAGACACCGTCGCCACGGCGCAGGGCGCAGAAGAGTCCACCGCGCGGACCCTCAGCTGGCACCTTCGCCTCGATGGGTACGGCGAGGCCGAACTCCAACTGACCGTCCGTGCCCACCCGCATGGCCTGCCGCTCGACGCGCCTGCCGTGCCGCACCCCCATCGGCAGGCGCCAGCGGCGACGGACGAGCTGAGCCGCTCCTGCGAACGCGGCCTCGCCGACGTGGACCTGCTGACCATCCCGGTCACCGGAGTCGACGGTGACGAGGTGCACGTTCCCGCTGCCGGCATCCCGTGGTTCCTCACCCTGTTCGGCCGCGACTCCCTGCTCACCTCCTACTTCCTTCTGCCCTACCGACCCGACACGGCCGCCGCCACACTGAGCGCCCTCGCCGCCACCCAGGGACAGCGCTACGACGCCTTCAGCGGCGAACAGCCCGGACGCATCGTCCACGAGACCCGCCACGGCGAACTCGCCCACTTCCGCCAGGTCCCCTACGGCCGCTACTACGGCGCCGTCGACGCCACACCGCTCTTCCTCGTCCTGCTCCACGCCCACTACGAGACAACCAACGATCGCTCCCTCGCCCTACGCCTGGAGCAGCACGCCCGCCAGGCCGTGGACTGGATGCTCACCGACGGCGGCCTGGAAAGCCACGGCTACCTCGTCTACACCCCCGACCCCGGCGGACTGGTCAACCAGAACTGGAAAGACTCCGCAGGCGCCATCTGCTTCACCGACGGCACACAGGCAAAAGGCCCCATCGCCGTCTCGGAAGCCCAGGGCTACGCCTACGACGCACTCCAGCGCACCGCAGAACTCGCCCACAAGATCTGGCAGGACGAGCCATACGCGCACCGGCTGCGGGACGCCGCTGCCCGACTGCGCAGCCGCTTCACAACGGACTTCTGGATGCCGGAAGCCGACTTCCCGGCCCTCGCCCTGGACGGTGACGGACACCAGGTCGACGCCCTGGCCTCGGACGCCGGCCACCTGCTGTGGTCCGGAATCCTCGACGCTGAGCACGCCCGCCGGGTCGGCCAACGCCTGCTGGAACCAGACTTCTTCTCCGGCTGGGCGATCCGCACCCTGGCCGCCGGACAGAAGCCATACCACCCTCTCTCCTACCACCGCGGCAGCGCCTGGCCCCACGACAACGCCATCATCGCCCTGGGCCTCGCCCGCTACAAGCTCACCCACGAGGTCGACGCCGTCACCGACGGCCTCATCACGGCAGCAGCCCACCACGGCTACCGCCTGCCCGAAGTCATCGCAGGCTACGACCGCTCCGCCACCACAGGACCCACTCCCTACCCGCATTCCTGTTCACCCCAAGCGTGGGCAGCCGCAACACCACTAGCCCTGCGCACGGCACGACAAAAGGTACGAAACGAACCACGCACCTGAGCACCGGTCCTCCGCACTGTGGGCCCCCGCGCTCGCCGGGCACCCAACCGTGGCCAGGCAGACTGCAGCAGTAGCAGGCATGTGCTGGATGACGATGAAGCCGAACCGGCTGTCGGCGGTGGCGGCCCGGGGCATCGACTCAGTCTTCGTGTTGGAAGAGGCGCAGCCGTGGCGTAGAAGTAAGTCCAGCCCGGCGGGACTTGATCAGGGTCCTGCCGGGAGGCGCTCAGGGGGAGAGGCCTGGATGATCAGCCCAGGACCCGGGCGCAGCCGACCAAGCCGGAGAGGAAGGTCGGCCACGCATGATGGCAGCGGACAGCGTCCTGCGTAAGTCCGCGTGCGAGGGCGTGTACATCACCTTCGGCGGACGCTGTTGGACCCTCGCTGCCAGACCCTCCTCACCAACCACGAAGGCCGCACCATCCACAACGCCGGCCACGCCTTCACCACCACCCCCGGGCCACCATGGTGGTCCCTGCCCATCCGCCCGGGCAAGCGACCTACGAGTTCGCCCCCGCCACCGGCGCGCCGATCGCCAGCAGCGGACGCCCCTACCCGGACCCGTCCTCCCGCGCGAGATCGCCGCCCACGCCGCGCTGGCTGGCACCCGGGTGATCACGCCCAAGACCCGCACCCGCATGGTCGAGTACTTACGGGTCCTGCGGATCGCTCGCTCCACCGCCGTCAAGGCCCGCCCCGTCGCCCTGCAGATGCTGCCCTGCCAGAGCGTCTCCGCGCCGAAGGAACTCCGATGCCAGGAACCGAACCTGACGCGGATACAGCTCAAGCGCAGGTGTGCCACCTGGCGGCCGGACGAGACCGCATCCCGCGACGGTCCGGTACATCGGCAGGCGGCGGATCGGCCCGAAGGGCTTCGCAGGTGGCCCGGCACGTCTGTGAGTCCGGGCCCCCGAACCCCGCGGGTTCAAGGCAACCGAAGGCCCTTCAGCCTGAACCCACGAGTCCATCGGTGCGCTTCAGATCGGTGCGGGCACAGCCCCACGCTGAGCTGGACCGGGCCCAACAGACATCACCCGCGACGGGTGGGTCCGCCGTTCCCGAGACTTCGCAACTCCTTACCCGTTTGGCTGGGCTGCCGCGGCTCCGAACGCTTCCGCGGTGCTGCCTTCGGCGTGCTGGGACGAGGGGGTGTCGACGAAGCTGTAGGGCGGTAGCGGGCCGTTGACATGCAGCTCGAGGTACGGGTGCTCCTGGCGGAATTCGTCGACCGCGGCCAGGAATTGCTCCGCTGAACCGCGGCTCACCAGGAAGGAGAGGTTGGCCAGCCAGCCGGTACTCTGCGGCCCGGCGCTGACTGCCTCGGCCATCGGCGCCAGCGCCTGCTGAAGCAGCTCCGCGTCAGTCGCCTCGCGTGCCTGGACGGCGGCGGCGATCATCTCCCCGAGCAGGAGCTTCTGCTCCTGCGTGCCGCCGCCGGCCTCGCGGTTCACTTCCGCCAGGGACCGGATGTCGTCGTGCTCCGCCATGATCAGGCGGAGTACGGCCTCCTCGTCGTGGTTGGCCTTGATGTTGTACTCCGCCGTGCGGTCCAGTGCCTGCAGCCGCTCAAGGAAGTACTCCGCACGCTCGGCGAGCACCGTGGTCACCGTGTCGTCGTCCGGGGAGGCGCTGCCGAACCGCATCGGCAGTACCACGCCGCCCGCTCCGGCTTCGTCCAGCACACGCTGGTGGGCGAGCAGATCGCGGCGCTTGGGCCGCAGTTCCTCGGGGGCGTCACTGACGATCGCGGCCAGCTCGCCCTCGCGCAGCACGCGTACCGGCCGCGGGGGGTCTCCGATGCCGTCCAGGTCCTGGCGGAGGGGGAAGTGCGAGGCGCGGGTGATCCCATAGACGTAGGTGCTCATCTCTCATTCCCTTCTCCCGCGTGCGGCCCGGTCGCCCTGACGCTGCCGGCCCTCGGCGCGTGCCTGCTGGAATGCATCGGAGATCGTCTCCGCGGCGCCGGACAGGGCGCCCTTGGTCTTGCCGCGGGCGCCGGACTCCGTGAGCTGTCCCGTGAGCTCCGTAAGCCCGGCCGGCTTGCGCGGCCCCGCTTCCAGGTCGAGGCGGTTGCACGCCTCGGCGAAGCGAAGGTAGGTGTCGACACTGGCGACCACGATCCGTATGTCGATCTTGAGTATCTCGATACCGACAAGGGAGACCCGCACGAACGCGTCGATCACCAGCCCGCGGTCGAGAATGAGTTCCAGAACGTCGTAGAGGCCGCTGGAACCGCCCCCGCCGCCCTGCTGTGTCGCCACGGTCATCGCGACCAACCCCTTGTCATCTGTCTCTGTGAGGTCCCGACGGCGCTGTCCCTCGCTGCGACGCAGGCTTCCAGGTGCGAGTAGCCCCGACCATCTGCGACCAAACACATGTACGAGCTTGGCGAGGTGGAACCTGCCCGGCAGGCACACCCCCACCGCTCAGCCGCGACCTGCGGCCCAAGGGGAAGACGGTGGCGCGGGCAGCTTCCGAAACGCCCTCGACGGCTGGGGATGGCGCTCATGCCTGGACCGTGGAAGATCGCGGCGCAGGGGCCGATAGGCTTGGTAACGCCCCAATATGCCACCTGTGCAAGCAACGGCCATGGACGATGGCGGTCGCGGAATCTTCCTCGTCGCCCAGTTCGCCCAGCGGTGGGGAACCCGCTTCACTCCTGCCGGGAAGATTGTGTGGGCTGAGCAGCCAGCCCCGTCAGCTCCCGTTGCCCCGGCCTTGGCATCAGCCGCAGGACCGGGACGCCACGTCCGAACGCGCGGTCACAGTTTCATTCAGATGGGTGGGGCTACTCGGTGATATTCGTCGGCGGCAGTCGCATCCGCAGATCTCGTGCGGATGCGGCCGCCGGACCGGGGCGAAGGGCCAGGAACAGGCAAGGGAGCTGGTCAGAGTGAGTGTGGCGGCAGCGCAAGGCGGGGGCGGGGGCGGCTCCAGTGGCCTGTACGACGTACTGGAGCTAGTGTAGTGCGCCTGAAATAGCGGCTCTAATTCTGTAGGCTATTTTTATGGCGTCTCGGGGTCCTCGTGCTGTCGAAGTCGTGCTGTCCGTCGAGGAGCGTGCGGAGTTGGCACGGTGGGCGGGTGGTGCGGTGTCAGCCCGTGTGGCGGAGCGGGCCCGGATCATTCTGGCCTGTGCGGAGGGAGCCTCAAATACCGATGTAGCAGCGGACTTCGGGGTGTCCACGGAGACAGTGCGCAAGTGGCGCTCGCGGTTCGTGGCCCGGCGGATGGCGGGCCTGGTGGACGAGCCGCGGCCGGGCCGACGCAAGCCGGAGTTGGTGCTCTCCGAGGCCGAGCGGGTGGAGCTGACGCGCTGGGCACGGCGGGCGAAGACCGCGCAATTCCTGGCGCTGCGGGCGAGGATCGTGCTGCGGTGCGCGGAAGGCGGGACGAACAAGGACGTCGCCGCTGAACTCGGTGTATCGCAGGGAACGGTGAACCGCTGGCGGTCGAGGTTCATCCGCTTGCGGCTGGACGGGCTGAGTGATGAGGCGCGTCCCGGCAGGCCGCCCTCGATCCTGCTGGACCAGGTCGAGGAGGTGCTCACGGCGACGTTGGAGTCCACCCCGGGCAAGGACACGCACTGGTCGCGGGCCTCGATGGCGCAGCACTCCGGGCTGTCCAAGTCCACCATCGGGCGGATCTGGAAGAGGTTCGACCTCAAGCCTCATCTCCAGGACGCGTTCAAGCTCTCCACCGACCCGCAGTTCATCGCGAAGGTCGTCGACGTCGTCGGCTTGGACCACCATCCGCCCGAGAAAGCGGTGGTGCTGTGCGTGGACGAGAAGAGCCGTGCGCCACGAGGCGCTGATGGAAGCCGTGCGGGAGGAAGCGCCCGCCGCCGGTCATCGCAGTGACCGGTCGAAGCTGGAGGCAGGCTGAG
>NZ_JBSFJX010000299.1:0-7898 GCF_053598275.1 Streptomyces sp. NPDC001156
GCGGTCACCTCGATGGCGGCGACCCTGGCGGTGGCGGGGTTCGTGCTGCCGTACGCGCTCGACGCGGGCGGAAACGGGAACGGTCCGGCGCCGCGGCCGGCCGTGTCCAGCGACGCTCAGGTCCTGCGCGGCGAGGCCGCGGGGCAGGGGCGCGCCCCCGGGACGCCCACCCCCTCGCCCCCGACGCCCGGGGCCTGGGGCCGGACACCCTCACCCACCGGGGGAACGTCCCTGCCGGGCGTGTCCGCGCCCCCGCTCCCGGAGCTGTCAGCGCCGCAGGTCCCACAGGTACCCGAGGTGCCGAAGATGGCGGGCCTGCCGACCGCCGTGCCGGGCCTGCGGACGAGGTCGGCCGCCTCGCCGCTCCCGTCACTTTCCCCGGCCTCGGCCGTACCGGCCGCTCCGCTCTCCGTGCCCGCCCGGAGGCCGCCATCGCGCACGCCGTCTCCCAAGCTGCCGTAGCGCGGTACACGCGTTCGCAAAATAATTCTTCGTCCGTCGCGGCGGACGCCCCTCCCCTCCCCGTAGAGCAGATGTCGGAGCTGCACACGCGGCCGAAGGGTGAACGGGATGGGTGTCGAGATCTGTGTGGAAGGGCTGACCAAGTCCTTCGGCCACCAGGTCATCTGGCAAGACGTCTCGCTGACGCTGCCCGCCGGGGAGGTCTCGGTGATGCTCGACCCTCGGGGACGGGCAAGGCGGTGTTCCTCAAGACGCTCGTGGGGCTGTTTAGGCCCCAGCGGGGCTCGGTGAAATGCCAGGTCCCGGAAGCGGGCATCGTGCGTTCCGACGCACGCTCGGCCCGGGTCCTGGTCGTGGCCGCCAGCAAGGTGACCAACATCGCCGCGCCAGAGGGACAGGCGCGCACCTACCGGCTCCAGCTCGACCTCGCGCGCGAGGCCGGCAGCTGGCTGACCTCCGACGTCGCCTTCGCGGGCTGACCCACCCGTGAGGCCATCGATGAGAAGAGACCCCGTGGCAAACCCGACCTCCCCCACCCGCGGCACCGGCTCACCGGCCCGCCGCACCATGACCGCGGCCGCCCGCGCGGCAGCCAAGCGCGCCGGGCGGCCCGCGCGCCCCGAGCGCGGTGCCCGCCAGGAAGAGCAGACTCCCTCCGGGCGCACCCTCTTCGTCGAGCCCCCGGCGAACGGCTGGGAGGACCCGCCGGAGCCCGAGTCGTTCGAGGAGGAGTCGGAGGACGGTGCGCCGCAGCGCAACGCCGGGCGGAGCGTGCTCACCGCGGTGCCGGGCGTCGCGCTCGTAGCGGTCCTGGTCGCGGCCGCCGTACTCGGGTGGCACTACCGGTAGGGGCGGCAGACGGAGCAGGCCCGCGGCGAAGCCCTCGCGGCCGCGCGGAAGGGCGTCGACACCCTCTGACCAGGCCTCCGTAAGTGCCCTCGCGCAGTCGTGCGGGGGAACTTTCGTGGGGAAAGGGGAGCTGCCGCCCGAATGGATGGCGGGCTTCACGGCTGTCGAGCTGTGGTGGCCCTGGGACGACTCCCCCACCCCGAGCGACCTGCCTCACCAACTCCTGCTGTCCCCCCAGCACCCGTCCGGCCCGTTTCGAAAAGAGTTCGGTTTCTCGCGACGGACGCCGCCTGCCTCCTCGTAGAGCAGACGAAGGCACCACCTGTACCGCAACGCACCACCATCCTTGGTCCGACTCGCGAACCCACGAGGTACCTGTGGCTCTCCTCTCCGCACGTCGTCTTCACCGCCACCCGCGGTCGCGGGGGCGTTTCGCCGTCGGGTTGCTGGCGCTCGTCGCCGGGACCCTGCCGAGTGTGGCTGCCGACGCGGCCACCCCGCCCTCCGGATCGGTCAGCGACACCGCGCCCACGACCACGTGGAGCGCCGGTCCCTTCGCCGTCCCGAATGTCTCCGGTACTGCCGGAGCGGTGAGCTGCGGGAATGCGCAAGCTTGCGACGACTACGCCCTGAAGGTGTCGGTGCCCGCGGGCTACGACGCCGGTCACAGCCTGCGTATCGACGTCAGATGGCCGGACTCCGCCGCCGACTTCGACCTGTACGTCCTCGATACGGATGGCCGAGAGGTGGCCGCCTCGGCCTCTTCCAGCGACCCCGAGACCGTGCTGCTTCCGGCGGTGACGGCGTCGTACACCGTGCGCGTGGTGCCGTACGCGCCGCTCGGCGACAGCTTCACCGGCACTGCGAGCCTGATCACCGCTCCGGCCGATCCGCCGCCGAGTACGGCCACACCGCCGACGTACGCGAACTCCTGGGCACCCGACGGCATCACGGACGCGCACAACGCCGGTGAACCCTCGATCGGTGTCGACCGCGCGAGTGGCGCCGCGATGTTCCAGGCGTACACCTCGACTCTCAAGGTCACCTACGACAGTGCCGGTGCCGCCACCTGGCAGGACAAAAGCGCGAGCGCGGCCAACGGCTGCCCCCAGGGCAGCACCACCAGTCTCGACCCGATCCTGTTCACCGACCCGGTCACCCACCGCACCTTCGAGTCGCAGCTCGCCGGCAAGACCGCCCTGACCTGTTACACCGACGACGACGGTGAAACGTGGACGCCGACGGGCGGCTCGGGCATCAACTCCGGTGTGGACCACCAGACCATCGGTGGCGGCCCCTTCGCCACGGGCGGTCCAGGCACCGTCACGTCGTACCCGAACGCCGTCTACTACTGCTCCCAGGACATCGCCGACGCCTCCTGCGCGGCCAGCCGGGACGGCGGACTAACCTACGGGCCCGCCGTTCCGATGTACTCCCTGCTGGACTGCGGTGGCCTGCACGGGCATGTGAAGGTCGCCCCGGACGGCACGGTGTACGTGCCCAACAAGGGCTGCGGCGGCAACCAGGCCGTGGCCGTGTCCGAGGACAACGGACTGACGTGGACCGTCCGCAAGAACCCGTCCAGCACCCCCGGTGACTCAGACCCGAGCGTGGGAATCGGCGCCGGCGGGACTGTGTACATGGGCTACCAGAACAGCGATGGCACCGCCCGTATCGCTGTGAGCCACGACAAGGGCAAGACGTGGCTGTACGACCAGAACGTCGGCGCGTCCCTCGGCATCAAGAACATCGTCTTCCCCGCCGTGACCGCGGGCGACGACAACCGCGCAGCCTTCGCCTTCCTGGGCACCACGACCGGGGGCAACTACCAGGACGCGGCCAACTTCAAGGGCGTCTGGCACGTGTACGTGGCCACCACCTACGACGGCGGCCAGTCCTGGGTCACCGTCGACGCCACCCCCAGCGACCCCGTCCAGAAGGGGTCGATCTGCACGGGCGGCACCACCTGCGGCAACGACCGCAATCTCCTGGACTTCATTGACGTCACCATCGACGCCCAGGGTCGCGTGCTCACCGCCTACGCCGACGGCTGCACCGGCACCTGCGCGAGCGGCGCTGCGCAGAACTACGACGCGCTGGCCTCCATCGCCCGCCAGTCCTCCGGCAACACGCTGTACGGCGCGTACGACGCCGTGGTCCGCGGCAAGCACAAGAAGCCCTAAGGAAGCCACTAGATGAAGCCATCGCCCTCGGCTGCCGTACTGGTGGGAGCCGTCCTCAGCCTGGCCGCGGTCACCGGATGCTCGGCGGCGAACAAGCACGCCGAGCCGCCGGGGGCGACGTACGCGGCGGAGCAGGCAACCGATCCGCCAGCCGGGAATGCAGCCGGTGCCGCGCCTGGCGGCTGTCCCACTGCCGCCTCACTGCCGCTCCCCAAGGACTTCCCAGAGAATCTGCCGGTGCCCGACGGCGCGGTCGTGACCTCGGTGGAGCACCGCACCGGAGGCCGGCTCGTCGTCGCCACCGTCGTACGGGGCGGCTTCGACACCACCTTGGCGTTCCTGCACAAGCGGCTCCCCAAGGCCGGCTACATCCCCATGGAGGGTGAAGTGGAGAAGGACGACGCCGAGTCCAACTTCTCCTCCACGAGCGTCCGGGGCCGCTGGACCCTGCGGAAGATGTCCGACTGCGAGGGAGGGGTGTACCTGACGTACCTGACGTCTGCCGTCTCCTGAACCCGGCCCGGCCAAGCCCCGTTCCTGGCCGGTGAAACTGCAAGGGGCCACCTTTCGTGACGAGCGGCACCACATACGCCGTTGACCGAAGGGTGGCCTCTCGGACTGGAAGACCCCTGGTGGAGGGGTGCACCGCGAGTCTGACTGGCCGGCCTGCCGCAGGAGGGTGTGAGCCGGAGCCAACCGGTCGTGGCGATCCTCCAGAGCAGGAGCGATGCCCGTTGCGCATGCCCCCAGTTCGTCCCGCATGGGTCACTTGGCTTGCCCCACCGGGCTCGCGCTGCCCCTGGTGGCCAACCTGCTACATGCCATCCGCCACGAGGGTGTCGGGAGGGTGGGATCGGGAAGCACGTGCGAGTACCCGGCGACTTGGCGGTCGCCGGGTACTGACGGTGGGTAGTGTCGGCTCGGCGCGTCCGCGGCTACTGTGGGGTTTCGTCGTTCAGCCAGTGCGGTGTGTGGAATGTGCCGCCGTACATCGGTAGTTCAATCTTGGCGCCGTAGCGGGCGAGCTGGGCCCAGGGCCGGTTGATCCCGGCGGAGCCGAACGCGCGGACGCGGGTGACGGTGTCCAGGTCGAGGACGTCGATGAGGATCTCCTCGCCGGGGCCCGCCTGCTGCCGGAGGATGCCCTCGGGGTCGACGATTGCACTGGTGCCGACGCCGGCCGGGTCGGCGGCGTTGACGTTGACGACGTAGAGCTGGTTGGTCCAAGCGTTGGCGCGTGCGCAGACCAGCTCCATGTCTCGGTCCCGGGTGGTGGTCAAGGTCGGCTGGATCACCACTTCTGCTCCCAGCCAGGCGAGTTGGCGCATGGTCTCCGGGAAAGAGCCGTCGTAGCAGATGGCGAGACCGACGCGCCCGGCGCCGGGGATGTCGAAGACGGTGAACTCATCTCCGGGAGTGGCCTGTTCGTACGGCTGCCAGGGGAAGATCTTGCGGTAGCGGGCGACGATGCCCTCCTCGGGGGATATGGCGAGGGCGGTGTTGTAGATCTTCCCGTCCTCGGCGCGTTCGAAGACCGAGCCGGGCACCAGCCACAACCCGGTCTCCCGGGCCAGGGCGCACAAGCGGTCGGTGAGCGGCCCGGGTACCGGCACGGCGACCTCCTGCATCCAGCCGTCCCGGCTCTCCAGCAGCGGTGGCTCGGCGGCGAGCAGGAGCTCGGGTACGACGACGAGTCGGACATGTGGGAAGAGGTCGCGCACGGCGAGGACCTGCTCCCGGAAGCGGTGATAGGTCGCCTCGGGGTCGTGGGCGACCGGTCGGGTCTGAACGGCGGCGATGGCGAGCGTGCGCATGATGGTTCAGTCCTCCGTGACGAGGATGTCGGTGACGGTACGGCGTCCATGGCGGAAGAAGTCCGGGAAGCGGAGCCGGATCACCGTGGTGACCAGCAGGCCGACGACGATCGAGCCGACGCCGAGCAGGAACACGCCGCCGACGCCGTCGATCGAGGTGCTGCCGTAGCCGGGCTGGATCATGTCCACGGCGCTGCGGGCGAAGGCGGCGAGCATCATCAGGCCGCCGGCGAACGGGAGCACGCCCTGGAACACCAAGGCCCGTGTCGAGGCGCGCAGTTCGCCGCGGAAGTGCCAGACGCAGGCGAAGGCGGTGGCGCCGTAGTAGGCGCAGACGAGCAGGCCGATGGAGAGTACGGCGTCGCTGAGGAAGGACGGCGCCGCGTAGCTCAGCCCCGCCAGCAGTGCGACCGACAGCACGCCGGTGAAAACGGTGGCGACGGTGGGGGTGTGGAAGCGCGGGTGTACCCGGGCGAAGGTCTTGGGCAGCGCACCGTGCACGGCCACCGAGACGTTGGGGCGCGCGGTGGACACGATGCAGGTGAGCAGGGCGGCGACGGCGGACAGGGTGACGGCGAGCTGCACTACCTTGGCCAGCGGCCCGCCGAGGGCCGCGGGCGCGAGGGTGGCCAGGACGTCCGCGGCGTTGTGCGGGTTGCCGAGCCCGAGGCCCGTGGCTCCGGTTCCGGCGAAGCTGAGCGCGGCGACCGCCGTGAAGAGGTATGTGCTGAGCAGGACGAGGGTGGAGATGACGGCGGCTCGTCCCGGGGCGCGGGTGCGGTCGTGGGACTCTTCGTTGACGGTCAGCGCGGCGTCCCACCCCCAATAGATGAACAGGCAGAGCAGCACGGACTCGGCGAACGGCCCGCTGCCATGGAAGCCGAAGGGGTTCAGCCAGGCGGGGCTGGGAGCGCTGACGCCGTGCCGGGCGAAGGCTGCGACGCCGAACCCGATCAGGGCCGTCAGTTGCAGGGCGACCATGGCGGTCTGCACGGCGGCGGAGAGTCGGACGCCCCGGTAGCCGACGGCGGTGACCAGCGCGATGAGTGCGGCTCCGAGGCAGGTCACAGGCAGGGTCTGACCGGCCAGGCCGCTCAGACCGAGGAGTGAGAGCAGGTTGATCGCGCCGACCTGGGCCAGGGCTGTCATCGCGATGACCGTGGCGATCTGCGGGATCCAGTTGCCGAAGATCCAGCCGAGCCAGGGGCCGAAGGATCTGGTGATCCAGACGAAGTTGGTGCCGCAGTCCGGCATCACCCGGTTGAGCTCGCGGAAGGCGTAGGCGGTGCAGAGGATCGGCACGAAGCCGATCAGCAGTGCGGCCGGTGCCAGGTGGCCGACGGAGAGGACCACCAGGCCGAGGGTGACGGTGATGCTGTAGGCCGGGGCGACCGAGGCGAGGCCGAGGGAGACCATCGACAGTAGGCCGATCGAATCGGACGCCAGGCCCTTGCCCCGGAGGGAGGGTCTGGCCTCGACGTCGGTGGGGTTGATTGTCACGAGGGCTCCCGGGGGACGGGCCGACAGTTGTTAAACGCGGATTTAAGAACTAACCGGCCAGCCCGTCAATGGATGGGTCGATATGATTGAACGTGAGATGAAAGAAAGGGAGGTCATGGCGGCAGGGAAGAAGGGCAAGGAAGCCCGCCGGGCAGAGCTGAGCGCGGCCGTTCAGCGGGCGCTGCTGGTGCGCGGCCTGGAGGGGCTGCGCCTGCGCGACATCGCCGAGGAAGCCGGGGTGACCCCCGCGGCCGTGCTCTACTACGGCGACCTCGATGCGCTCGTCTACGACACCTACCGACAGGCCATCGAGCGCTACAGCCTGCAACGGGAGCAGGCGGCCGAACGCTTCACCGACGCCCGCGACCGGCTCCGCGCCTGCATCGACCACGGCCCGGCCACCGGGCCGGACGACATGCTGACGCGGCTGCTCTTCGAGTACTGGCCGCGCTGCCTGCGCGACGCGAAAGCAGCCGCCCTCGACAGCTCGCTGACTGAGCGTCAGATCGCGGTCTACTACGGCGTGCTAACGCTGGGACAGGCCCAGGGGCACTTCGCCCTGGTGGACCCGCCCCGCCTCCTCGCGGCGAGCTTCGTTGCCATGGAGGACGGCTACCAGATGGAGATCCTGGCCGGCCGCCGCACCCGCACCGAAGTCGTCACCGCCCTGCGGGCGTTTGCCCGCGCCGTCACCGGCCACGACCTGGCCAGCCATCCATGACAACGGCCACGCATCATCGCCGCGATCGAGCCGCGGCCCGGCCCACTGCACAACTCGGGCTCCCACAGCCGACCGATCCCCCCGGCCCACTGGTGAACCAGCCCAGGTACGCCGCCGACGGCAAGCCTCCGCATGCCCGATGACCCGGCGACGCTGAGCTGACGCGGTGACCGCCGACGCCGAGCCCGACACGCTCCTGTCCCGCACATTGCTGCTCACCATGGCGTGGCCGCGGGCCTGCGCAACACCGGCCGGCTCCTTCCAGGGCATGACGGTGCCCCCGTACGCGTCGCCCGGACGAGCACGGGGGCACCGTCATGCCCTGCTGATGTCAGCCCCGGGAGGCCTTGCGACGCCGCAGCACCAGGT
>NZ_JBSFJX010000300.1:0-7858 GCF_053598275.1 Streptomyces sp. NPDC001156
ATACCACCTGCCCAGGCACAGACACCAACCCGAAACCCGCTCAAAAACCCGTCAGAAGATCCACTTCAGGCCACGTCGGTGGATCAAGGCTTAGGCTGGCGCGGTGACTGATGAGCAGGAGCGGGTGCAGCCGGCGGGAGTGTGGGCCACGGCGGTGGGGGTGGCCAGGGTGCGGGCGCTGGAGACCGAGAGGGAGAACGCGCTGTTCCGCGACCCACTGGCACAGGCCTTCGCCACCGCAGGCGGCCTGTGGCCCTCCTCGCCGCCGCTGCCCGATGACGAGGCCGCGCGACGCCGCCGGTTGGCCGTGTCGTTCTCCATCGTCATCAGGACGAAGTTCCTCGACGACCTGTTGCAGCAGGCCTCCGCGTCCGGGGTCCGGCAGGTCGTGCTGCTCGGCGCCGGCATGGACAGCCGGGCCTTCCGGATGGACTGGCCCGAGGGCACCCGGTTGTTCGAGGTCGACACCGCCGCGCCACTGGACTTCAAGGCATCGGTGCTGCGCCAGGAGCGGGCCGTCGCACGCTGCGAGCGGATTACCGTCGCGGTGGATCTGCGTGAGGACTGGCCAGGCGCGCTGGCCGCCGCAGGGCACGACCCGGCCGTGCCGACCGTGTGGATCGCCGAAGGACTGCTGATCTATCTGCCCGAGGACGCGGTGGAGCTGCTGCTGGCCCGGATCAGCGCGCAGTCGGCGGCAGGCAGTCGGATGGGTCTGACGTTGGGCTCGCGCGGCGTGATCGAGCGCTTCGGCGCGGACGCCGTGCCGGGATCGGCGGCGTCCATGTGGGTCTCGGAGATGCCCGACGATCCGGTGGGCTGGCTGGCCGGGCACGGCTGGGAGGCCGACAGCCACACCCTGCGCGAGCGCGCTGCCGCCTACGGCCGCCCGATCAGCACCCCGCCGCAGCGCGAGGAGCGGCCCGGCGGACTGATCTCGGCGGTCCGCCGGTAGAGCGCTTCCCGGTTCCCTGGGTGATCGATTCCAGGGGGCCTGATGAGTGGAGCCAGGTTCATGCGCGGCCATCCGGTCATGCGCGCACTGACCGCCTACGACCACTAACGAGTTGGCAAGCCGCCGATTGCAGTCAGGTTCCGTCCGAAGGAAGTCCGTTCATGCGGCCGAGGTCGCTCGCGGAGGCGAGCAAGCGTTCGCGAAGCCAGCGGTGTGCCGGGTCGGTCGTATGACGGGGATGCCAGTACATCGTCTCGTGGATGTCGGGCAGGGGGAGCGGCGGTGGCAGGAGCCGGATGCCGGTTGCTGCGGCGGCGAGCTGACGAGCCGCCCGCTCGAGGACGAGGCTGGCCAGAGATGTTCCTCGGATCAGGAAGGGCACGAGTAGAAAACTCTCCACAGTGAACTCGATCCGACGTGGGATGCCGAGCTGGGCGAGGCGCTGGTCGGCGAAGTCGAGTTGCCGGTCCGGTCCGATGCTGTACACGAGGTGCGGGAGACGCAGATATTCGTCCAGCGTTATCTGCTGCGCCGAGCCGACCGGATTGGCGGCGTCGACCGCGCACAGCCATTGGTCGCTGAACAGTGGATACGACGGGAAGTCGGTGTCGCCGAGGAGCTCCCTTGGTTCGATCACGAGATCGGCCTCGTCGGTGTCCAGCAGTTGCCGTGGATCTCTCGATCTGGGGAGGACGTGAATCGTCACGCCTGGGGCTTCGGCGGCCGCCGCCCGGACGAAGGGGCTCAGCAATACCAGCGTCGCGTAGTCGGACGCGCTGATGGAGAAGGTGCGCATGTCCGTGCTCGGGTCGAATTCGGGACGCTGCTGGATGGTCCGTTCGACCAGGTTGAGGATCTCCCGTACAGGTTGCACCAGCCGCTCGGCCTCGGCGGTGAGGGTGAATTCCCTGCCGCGCCGCACCAGGAGCGGGTCCCCGAACATCTTCCTGAGGCGGGCGAGTGACGAACTGGTCGCGGGCTGACTGAGGCCGAGTCGTCGGCCTGCGCGGCTGACGTTGCGCTCGGCCAGCAAGGCATCCAGTGCCACGAGCAGATTCAGATCCACGTTCCGTAGGTTCATAATCCCTGACCAGCCCATATATTCACGGCGTAAATACTAGAAATCCAAATTATCTATTGGACGGATATATTGGGCTGCTCATAGCGTCCCGGTCAAGCGGTGGGGCATTCACGGCCTGAACTGCGGCAGGTTTCCCCTTGGCGGTGGCACTTGTGTCGCCGCGGTTTGGAGAGATCCGATGACTGAATCAGGAAAAGATACCCCCGGCGACCTGCGCGGGGATGACGACGTGGGGCCGGAGCCCGCACCGTGGGCGTTGGAGACGAAGGCGGATCCCGATACGTTCCGGGCGGCGATGAGCCGTGTGGTTGGCAGCGTGACCGTGGTGACCACACGTCATGATGGTCGCCCCTGGGGCATGACCGTCAGTGCGTTCAGTTCGGTGTGCCTGGAGCCGCCGACGGTGCTGGTGTGCGTCAACCATCGCAGTGTCACCGCTGCGGACATCCACCGCGAGAGCCGTTTCGCCGTCAATCTACTCAGCCAGGACCAAGTCCTCGTGTCACAGCTGTGCTCACGTCCCGGGGCGGTGAAATTCATCGAGGACTACGTCGTCGCAGGTAGCGAGCTTCCCGCCGAAGTGGCTTCGCCGGTTTTGCGGGATTCGCTGGTGACCTTCGACTGCGAGGTAGCCGAGGCACGGCCCGTGGGCAGCCACTTGGTCGTCATCGGCAGGGTGCGAGCCGTCCTGGCGCCCGACTCCCGCTGGCCACTGCTGTTCGGGCAGGGGCGCTACCAACGCAGCATGGACATCGAAGAGGTTGCGGCGATGACAGAAGCCATGGCATGAAGCTGACCGGTCTGCCGGCCCGCCTGTACGAGGCCTACAACCACCACGACCCGCTCGCCGCCGCGCGACTCTATGACACCGGGGCCAGGCACGAGGAGATCGCGCAGGGCAGCTCTCGCCAGGGACCGGAGGCCATCGCCGACGGGCTCCGTCGATTCTTTCACTGGTTCCCCGACGCCCGCTGGGAACCGCAGACCCAGATCACCGATCCGGGCGGACCGGTGGCGATCGCCTATCTGCTCACCGCGACGCTGCAGGCGCCGATGGGTCCCCTCGCCGCCCGAGGCCAGCGTCTGTCGCTGCGGGGCATGCACGTGTTGCACCTGAGGGGAGATCTGATCGGCGGCAGCGAGGACTACTGGGACGCCGCCACCTTCCACCGTCAAATGAACCGCACCACCACGGGAGAGACACCATGAGGACCGGCAAGGAATACCTGGAGTCGCTGCGCGACGGCCGCAAGGTCTACGTCGGCGGCGAGCTCATCGAAGACGTCACCACGCACCCCAAGACCCGCGGATACGCCCAGGCGATCGCCGAGTACTACGACTTGCACCTGGACCCCGAGCACCAGGACATCACGACTTTCATCGACGAGAACGGCAAGCGTCAGTCGATGCACTGGTTCCTGCCGCGGTCGAAAGAGGACGCTGTCCGCCGCCGCAAGTACGCCGAATTCCTGTTCCGGCACTTCAAGGGCGGCATCTTCACCCGCCCGCCGGCCGGGATGAACGTCGTCATGTTCACCCAGGTCGACGATCAGAAGCCGTGGGCCGAGAACTCCCGCTTCACCGGTCCCCGCCGCGACCTGACGGGCAACATCCAGCGCCAGTGGGAAGAGGTCACCTCGAAGGACCTCGCGATCTCGCCCATGTTCGTCGACGTGCAGTACGACCGCGGCCGCGACGACGCGTTGGCCGAAACCCCCATGCTGCGCATCGTGGAGGAGAACGACGAAGGCATCGTCGTCCGTGGCTGGAAGGCCATCGGCACCTCGCTCCCCTTCGTCAACAACCTCCTGATCGGCAACCTGTGGCGGCCGGGCCAGACGCCCGAACAGACCATTTACGCGATGGTTCCAGTAGCCACCCCGGGCGTGAGCGTGGTCGCCCGCGAATCGCGGGCCCAGCCCGACGCCGATCCCTACGACCGTCCACTGGCAACCATCGGTGACGAACTCGACGGCATGGTCTACTTCGACGATGTGCTGATCCCCTGGCCGCAGGTCCAGCACATCGGCAACCCCGACCACTCCAAGTGGTACCCGCAGCGGCAGTTCGACTGGGTACACCTGGAAACCCAGATCCGGCAGTGCATACACGCCGAACTCATGGTCGGTCTCGCACTGCTGATCACTCAGGCACTGGGTACCAGCACCCAGCCAGTGGTCAAGGCACAGCTCGCCGAACTCATCCGCTTCCGCGAGACCTGCCGCGCGTTCATGCTCGCGGCCGAGGAGACCGGATTCGAGACCCCGGGTGGACTGTTCAAGCCGAACAACATCTACATCGATTTCGGCCGGGCCCACTACCTCGAGAACCAGCACGACATGGTCAACCAGCTGATCGACTTCTGCGGCCGCGGTGTGGTCATCCAACCGACCAAGCGCGAGCTGGACGACCCCTACATCGGCCCCAAGCTCGAGCAGGCGCTGCGCGGTTCCGAGATCAGCGCCCGAGACCGGATCAAGATCTTCCGGCAGATCAGCGAGCGCTTCCTCACCGAGTGGGGCACGCGTCACGAGATGTTCGAGAAGTTCAACGGCACACCGCTGTACCTGATCAACATGCTCACCTTGCAGCGCACCGAGTACCAGGTCGACGGGCCGCTCACCCAGCTGGCCCGCGACGTGCTCGGCTTCGGCGACACGGCGGAACTGGGCAAGCGAGCGCAGGAGGCGGAGAAGGCCTCGCACTACGCCAGCGTCCGCTTCCAGCCCGACTACGCCCGCGGCCAGGACGTCCACGAGGGCTACATCGGCAACCAGAGGAAGGAAGGGACTGGTCGGCCGTAACAACGCCGTGCCTGACCGACCGCTCCGGCCCCGGGGCAATTGAGCCCCGGGCCGGACGACCCAGCACCGTCCAGAAGGTTCTCGACCTTGCTGCAGGGGAGCTCATGGCAACAGACCTCACGGCAACCGACGTGGCCGGGGAAACCGCCGCCGTCCCCGAGATAGACGGGTTCCACGTTGTCGGCTCCGGTACGCGCGAACTGGGAGGCGTCATCGGCCTGGTCGCAGGAAGCAAGGCCTGCTTCGATGCCTGCCGCGTCCTTTCCCGGAGCGGGCCGGGCGAGGCCGCGGCATGAGGGACAAGGCGGTCGCCAGGGCCGGGGAGGCGGTGGCCGATGAGCCGGACGGGGCGTCGCTGGCGGTGGGTGGTTTCGGGCTGAGTGCCGAACGTGCTGATCAAGGCGCTTACGAGCGGGGCGTGTCGGGCCCCTCGGTGGTCTCCAACAACTCCGGGGCGATGGAGTCGCCTCTGGCGGTGCTGCTGACAGCGGGGCCGATCGCACGGGTGACCGGGTCCTACCGCCGCGCGCACAAGGAGTTCGCGCGGCGGTATCTGGCCGGGGAGCTGGAGGTGGCGAAGATTCCGCAGGGCACGCTGGCCGAGCGGTGCGGGCCGGCGGGGCGGGCATTGCGGCTTTCAACACCCCGGCCGGGGTGGGTACGCAGGTCGCCGAGGGCGGCCTGCCCTGGCGCTACGACGGCTCCGGCGGGGTGGCGCCGGCCTCGCCGCCCAAAGAGGTGCGGGAGTCGAGACCGCACTTGGCGTGACCCTCGACGAGATCACCGCCAAGACCGAGCCACCTCGCCGTCGCGGAGGACCCGCGGTGAAGACCGTCTGCATCATCGACGCCCGCACGCACCCCGATCGTCCGCTTCAACGGCGGCCTCGCAAGCGCCCGGTCGATCCGGCCGCCCAAGCATCCGCTGACTCCTGGCGCATACGCCCGAGTTGGACTCGTCCCCGAATCGAGGACTTCTACTTCGGCAACGCCAACGGGGCGGGGAGGAAAACCGCAACGTCGGCCGCCGTGTTCGGCTGACCGGATCTTCCGCAACACCGACCCTGACGGTTATGACTTTGACTGAGGACAGCTCATGGCAACCGGTTTCACCGAGGAAACCGCCACCGATGCGGTGATCGAAAGCTTCCACGCGACCCCGGACCCACGCCTGCGAGAGGTCATGACCTCCCTTACCCGGCACCTTCACGCCTTCGTGCGGGACGTACGGCCGAGCACTCCGAGTGGCGGCGAGCGATCGACTTTTTGACCGCGACCGGCCAGATGTGTGATGGCATTCGTCAGGAGTTCATCCTGCTCTCCGATGTCCTCGGCGTCTCGATGCTGGTGGAAGCCATCAACGACCGCGATACTCCCCCGGCGACCCCGGCGACCCCGGCGACCCCGGCGACCCCGGCGACCCCGGCGACCCCGGCGACCCCGGCGACCCCGGCGACCCCGGCGACCCCGGCGACCGTGCTCGGCCCCTTCCACGTTGTCGAATCCCCACCTCGCAAACTGGGGGACACCATCAACCTGGTCGGCGGGGGCAAACCGTGTGTGGTGACCGGACGCGTCCTCTCGCAGGACGGCTCACCGCTGCCGGGCGCGCTTGTCGACGTCTGGCAGGCCAACGAAGAGGGCTGCTACGACGTCCAGCAACCCGGCGTGCAGCCACTCGGGAATGGGCGGGGGTGGGGAACTGGTCGTTTTCGGATGTGCAGGAGCATGTGTGAGTGTGCACGAGCATGTACTGGTTCGTGGTGTTGCAGCGCGCACACGTCATATGGCGGGCACTGATGTCAGTGCCCGACCGTACTGTTCTTCCTGTTGCTGCTCAAGCGTGTTGGAGGGGGTACATCGATGGGTGGTGAGTCGTTGCGCACGATCGCTGCTCCCTTCGTGGCCGTTGGCCCGTCCGGCGTGGCGATCCGCACCCGTCTGAGCCACTTGAGCGCCTCCGACGAGGAGGTGTTGCGCCTGGTGGGCGCGCATCTGGGCTCGCTGGCCTCGAAGGACCTCAAACGCCGGTGCGCCGACGGTCTGGAGCACTCCTCGGATTCGTGGGCGGAGCGTAAGCGGGCCCTGACGGGGGAGTCTTCGTCGGTTGGGCCGGGAGTATTACCAAGGCCACGCATGATCAGTGGGCGCTTGCGCGGCGTGCCCAACTCGCGCATATCCAAAGCCTTGGGACCGGCATCAACACGATCGCGCACCGCCTGTCCCTGCCGATCGGGGAGAAGGGAAGCACGCGGGCGCCGGGCGGCTACCGCAACGCCAAGGAGTGGTTCGCCAAGACCCGGCGCCTGCAGGTCCTTCAAGACCGGCTCAGTGCCGAGCAGGCCGACCACGCTGCGGGCCGCGTCCGCATCGTGCGCGGCGGGAAGCGGCTCGCGCGCAACCGGCACCACCTGCACGCCGCCCAACTCACCAAGGCCCAGTGGCGGCAACGCTGGGAAGCATCGCGCTGGTTCCTGCAGGCGGACGGGGAATCGGGCAAGCGGTTCGGCAATGAGACCATCCGCGTCACACCCGACGGCGAAGTATCCCTCAAGCTGCCTGCTCCGCTCGCCCACCTGGCCAACGCCCCGCATGGCCGGTATACGCTCACCGGCGCTGCGGTCTTCCACCACCGCAGCGACGAGTGGGCCGACCGCATCACCACGAACCGGTCCGTGGCCTACCGCATCCACTACGACACAGACCGCTCCCGCTGGTACCTCACCGCCTCCTGGACCATTCCACCGGTCACCACCGTCCCCCTGTCCCACGCCCGCAAGGGCGGTCTGATCAGTGTCGATACGAACGCCGACCACCTCGCCGCCTGGCGCCTCGATCAGCACGGCAACCCATGCGGCGAACCCCGCCGGTTCTTCTACGACCTGTCCGGCACCGCCAACCACCGTGAGGCCCAGGTACGGCACGCACTGATCCGGCTCCTGCACTGGGCGAAACGCCACGACCTGTCGATCGCGATCGAAGACCTCGACTTCAGCGCGGACAAGACCCGGGAGAAACA
>NZ_JBSFJX010000301.1:0-7832 GCF_053598275.1 Streptomyces sp. NPDC001156
GTGGGTGACCCAGCAGGCCCGCAACCTGACCGCCGACCTCGGCGCACGCGTCGAGTCGCTCCGCTTCGTTCTCCGCGACCGCGACAGCAAGTACATCGACTGCTTCGACGCCGTCTTCGAGGCCGAAGACATGGACGTGCTGCTCAGCGCGCCACAGGCGCCGCGCATGAACGCCCACTGCGAGCGAGTGATCGGTACGATCCGGCGCGAGGTCCTCGACCGCATCCTGATCGTGAACGAAGCCCACGCCCACCAGGTCCTCGCCGAGTACCAAGGGCACTACAACACGCATCGGCCACACCGATCACGAGACCAACGACCGCCCGAAGCCCGGGAACAGCCAGCGGTATTGCACGATCGCGTGTCCCGCAGGCCCCTGCGCACCCGCGTCCTCGGCGGGGTCATCAACGAGTACCGATACGCGGCTTGAGCTGCAGCGATGACTTTACGAGCCCCACAGGGTGGGAATCGGCGAAGTGACGTGCACGGCCAGGACCTCTTGGTAGCAACTGCGGTGTCGAAGCCCAGTCGCGCCAAGAGGTCCTGTCATGCCGTTGTACGCCCCTGCCACCCCCGCTGTCGCCCCGGATGGGCAAGCTGACTGCCCGTGCCTGGCCTGCCGGTTCGGGCACGGTCGCCGTCATCCGGCCCGGTCCCGCCGCTACACCTCGGACACCACGGATGCGGAGTGGCAGGTCATCGCGGCGGTGCTGCCGTGGCCGGCATGGCTGGACGGCAACGGCGGGCGGCCGGAGGAGTACTGCCGCCGGCTGATCGTGGATGCGATCTTCTACGTCGCGGACAACGGCAACAAGTGGCGCAACCTGCCGGGCGTCTTCCCGCACTGGCGCACGGTGCACACGGTCTTCACCCGGTGGTGGCGGGACGGAAGCGTCGACGCCATCCACAATGACCTGCGTGACGAGGTCCGCCGGGCCGAGGGCCGGGACACCGACCCGACCGCCGCGATCATCGACTCGCAGTCGGTACGCGCTGCGGAGACGGTCGGCGCCGACAGCCGTGGGTACGACGCGGGCAAGAAGGTGGCAGGCCGCAAGCGTGATCGTGGACACGATCGGCCTGCTCCTGGTCGTCATGGTCACCAGCGCGAGCGTGCAGGATCGCGACGGAGCCCGCCCCACACTGGTGCACCTGCGGGACCTCTTCGAATCGATCAGTCTGGTCTGGGCCGACGGCGGCTACGCCGGGAAACTAGTCACCTGGGCCAAGAAGAAGCTCCAGCTCACGATCGAGATCGTCAAGCGCAACGATGACGTCAAGGGCTTCGTGGTACTGCCACGCAGGTGGGTGGTGGAGCGCACGCTGTCGTGGATCTTCCAGCGCCGCCGCTGCGTACGCGACTACGAACGGTTACCCGAGCACCATGAGGCCATGGTCAAGTGGTCCATGATCATGCTGATGTCACGGCGCCTGGCTGACACGAAGGACGCCAAACACCGGAAATGATCAGTTTGTTCACGGGCTCTCAGCGGCGAGGGTGCGGCCGCGCGCTGCGGCCGCACCCTCGCCGATATCGTCCTGCCACCAGGCGAACCGCTCACCCACCCCGACGACGTCGATCGGACTGCAAGTAGATGAGCGTGATCCGTACGCATGTCTGGGTCACCGACACCCTGCGATGTACGGCGGTGCTGTGGGTACGGGATCAGTCACTCGCCCGGTGGAGTCACTCCTCACCAGGCGTCACATGGTGAGTAGGTTCGTCAGGTGACCGTCCTTCACCCGGGCGCGGAGAAGGTCCTTACGGACCTTTCCGGTGGCGTTGCGCGGCAGTTCTGTCACCAGTTCGAGCCGACTGGGCTGGTACCACTCGGTCATGCCGCGGGCGGTGAGGAACTGCCGCAGGCCCGTCAGAGTGGGTGTGGCCGCACCGGGGACGACAACCGCGCAGGCGAGTTCGTTGCCGTCGTCATCCAGGTAGCCGACGAGGGCGACATCGAGGACATCGGGGTGCGCGAGCAGTTCCGTCTCGACGTCATTGATCGGGATCATGAAGGAGCCGCCGATCCGGTCCGCGGTCCGGCCGATGATGCGCAGGCCACCCCGACCGTCCGGAATCGCCAGGTCGCCGGTGTCGTACCAGCCGTCGTCCAGGTCGGCCGTCACCCGCAGTTGACCGCTGTCCCGGCCGAAAGTCGCCAGGCACACACCGCCACCGCGGACGAAGAGCCGGGCCGGCTGCTCGGCGGTCGGCGGGGTGTCGGTGTCGGACCGGAAGTCGAGGTCCAGTCCGGCTCCTGGCCTGCCGTCGCTGCGCGAGCCCCACAGGGGCGGATCCTCATGGCGTGTCCAGGTGTGACCGGGTACCTCGGTCATTCCCCAGAGGGTGCGCAGCGGCACTCCCCACGTCTGCGGAACAGAGGCAACCAACTGGCCGGGAACCGTGGTGGCGCCGCTGAGCACGATGCGCAGTGGGATCGCCGGGCTGGGCTGCACTTGGGCAGCGGCGACCAGTGCGGTGACGAACGGCGGCGCACCCGCCAGGACCGTGGTCTCGCTCTCGGCGACGATGTCCAGCGCGCTCTTGGGATCCCAGACGTCGGAAAGCACGGAGGCGCCACCGACCAGCAGCGGGATCATGATGTTGTACATCAACCCGAAGATATGGGTCAGCGCCTGGGTGGTGAAGAACCGGTCCCGGGTGCCCAGCTCCTCCGCTTGGGCTATCGCTGAAGCTCCGGCGTAGAGCGTGTTGAAGGTGTGCAGCGCACCCTTGGGTTCCCCGGAGGTGCCTGAGGTGAACAGGACCACGGCCACCCGGTCCGGGTCCTCGACGGGCGCACCGGTCAGCGTCCCGGGCTGCCGCTCCCACGGTGTCTCCTCGAAGTGGCGGCCGAAGTTCACCGCGTCTTCGGAGGTGTCACCCCCGGTGATGACCACCCGGTGCCGCAGCTTCGGCAGCCGGGGTGCCATCTCGGCCACTGCGTCCGAGTACGGCACGTCATTCCACTGGTCGACCGTGACGCACACGCTGGCCTCCAGACGCGCCAGGATGCGTTCCAGCTCGCGTGGGCCGATGGTCATCATGACGGGTGCGACGACGGCCCCGACTCGTGCGCAGGCCAGCAGCAGTGCGCTTACCTGCCACCAGTTGGGCAACTGCATCGCGACGACCTGTCCTGGCCCGACGTTGAGTTCATGCAGCGCCCCGGCGAACCGCTCGACGTAGTCGCTGAATTCGCGGTACGTAAGCCGACGCACGCCGGTATCGGCGCGGTAGGCGATCACCGCAGTGGCTTCCGGCGTTTCGTCCCGCCATTTCCGCAAGTCCGCCAGCGGCCCTTCGTTCCGCCAGACGCCCGCGGCGCGGTATTTCTGTGCCATGTCCTGGCCAGGCCTCAGCTCGGACAAGATCATTCGTATACTTCCCATCTCGCAGCCCTGCCTTCGGCGATCTGCTGTGAATCGTCAAACAATCGATTCCGGCCGGGCTTGATGAACCTTCTGTTTCGCCCTGCGGACCTCGCCGGAGTCCCTGCCGCTACACCAAGCAGGGCTCCTCGTGAGGCCGGCGCAACGCCACCTACGGCAGGTCGGCAGCTGCCTCGTGGGCATCGTCCATGGATGCCTCAAGACCAGACTTCCAAGCCGAAGCGAGCGCCTGGGGCACGTCACGGCACCCCGCCGCTCGACGGCGGACATCATCGTGAGCGCTCGTCCGCTCGGCGCTCTGCCTCGCGCCGATCACCCAGCCGAAGAGGCCGGCTCGCCTTGAAAAGGAAGACTCGACTGTCCGGCGGCATCCTTCGTGAGTACGACAGCTCCTTGGAAGGTGTGCGGGTCAACCCGCCATGACCGTGCGGCGCAGAGAGCCGTCGATGAGCAGCGTGGCGATCTGCTGGAACTCTTCGTCCAGCGGGCGATCCTCCTGGACGAAGGGGACGGTGCTGCGCAGGTACCTGTGGGCACGTGCGGTGAGGGGGCTGAGCTTGTCTGCGCCGATGATGTCCACGGCCTGGCAGAGTGCCACCAGGTGGATCGCGGTGACCTCGCTGATCAGGTGGACAGCAGTCCTGGCGTGCCGGGCGGCGATGGTGCCCATGCTGACCTTGTCCTGGTTGTGCGCCTCGGTCGACCGGGAGAAGGAGCTGACGGGCATGGTCAGGTGGAGTGCTTCGGCGGTCAGAGCGGAGGCGGCGATCTGCGCACCCTTGAAGCCGTGGTGCAGTCCGGCCGCGGGATCGGTGGCCTCGACCGGGGCGATGAGGTTCGCCGGGAGCCCCAGGCTGAACTTCGGGTCCACCAGCAGCTGCACCTGCCGGTCCAGGAGGTCGCCCACGCTGGCCACGGCCGTGGCCAGCGCACTGGCGGCCTGGGCCACATGGCCGCCGTAGAAGTTGCCGCTGTTGTGGACGGCGAACGACTCCGCGTCGAAGAGCGGGTTGTCGTTGGAGGAGTTGATCTCGTTGGTGATCCACTGCTCGGTCCACTGCAGGGTGTCGCGCAGTACGCCGATCACGTGGGGGGCGCAGCGGATGGAGTAGGGGTCCTGGATACCGCGTTCGAGTTCCAGGTAGCCGACGCCTTCACCCATGCCGCCTCCGCGGAGATCGGCGTCCGTGCCGATCAGGGCGGATCCTTCAAGCATCTGCCGGATGTTGGTCGCGCTGGTCATCTGGCCCGGATGCGGCTTGTTGATGTGCGGGAACGCGGTGAACTGGTCCCTGCTGCTCCTGCGCACCTCGGCAGCCAGGGCTGTGCACAGCTCGGCGCACCAGGCGAGTTCGCGGGCCTCGGCGAACGCCAGCGTCAGATAAGCAGACATAAAGGAAGTGCCGTTGACCAGGGCGAGGCCTTCCTTGGCCTGCAGTTCCACTGGCTGTAGTCCGGCCGCGCGCAGGGCTTCGGCGGCCGGCATCCGTTCACCCCGATAGGTGACGGTGCCTTCGCCGATGAGCGACGCCGCCAGATAGCTCAACGGGGCCAGGTCGCCGCTGGCGCCCACCGAGCCCCGCTCCGGGATCTGCGGCAGGATGTCGTGGTGCAACATGTCCAGGATGAGGCGGACAGGCTCCTGCCGGATGGCGGAGTGTCCTCGGGCGGCACAGTTGGCGCGAATCAGCATGGTCGCACGAATGACTTCGTCGGGTGCCACCGGTCCGGTGCCCACCCGCAGGAACCGCAGCAGGTTCCGCTGCAGCATCACCGTCTTCTCGGGGCTGATCTGCCGACTGCTGCTGTCACCGAAGCCCGTGGTGACGCCATAGATGGGTATCCCCGACGCTATGAGGTCATCCTTGACCTGAAGGGACCTCTTCATACGCAGGACCGCGTCTTCCGCCAGGTCCAGCCTCACTCCTGACCCAACCGTCGAGGCCCTGTAGACCTCGCCCATGTCCAGATTGTGACCGTCGAGGCACATTTCAGGCTTCTCGGCGGAAGAGGCGTTGTGCATCATGGATCGCTTTCACTATGCAAAAAATACGGATTTCGTGTAACAACGGGCGCGACAGAGCTCGTCACTCGTAAGGAGCACAGGGCGCCTCGTCAGACGGGAATGGTGCCCAATGTGCAGACTTGTCCGCCGTCCTTGGCGGTCAGCGCGGCACACCGATGCTTCAGGCCGGTGAGCCGGAGCGCGACACGTACTCCCGGATGGCCGGTCAGTCGGCTTCTTACGTGAGCGCGATTACAGGGGTAGCCGCTCGGAAAGTCCTCCATGCGGCTGACATGAACGCCATCGCGCCGTCCGCCGGAATCGACGGGCATCCGTGACACCTTCCCTGTGCCCGAGCGGGCGCACGTTGAAGGTGTGCCCATACCGCGGTAGCCCCGGGCCACCGCACCCTGCCGCCGCATGGCACCTCACTGCGTCATGCACGGCGGCTGACGGATCCAGCTTCATGTTGGCTCGAATACGATGGCGAACTGATTCGGTCTGGCCCGAAGAACGACATTCCGGAAGGATCTCCGCAGGCTGCCATGGTCTACCGCATACACTTCACGGTTCAGGATCTGGCCCGGACACGTGTAGCCGCGGCGCCGATGCCGCTGCATGAGCTGGAACTTGCAGCGCGAGCCCTACAGAGTCGCAGCCAGCCCGCCCGCCTCGATGCGTGGCGACACCGTGCTCGCACGAGACTGTCTGCCCAGGCCCGTATGGTCCTGGCCCTCATGCCCACCGTCGGATGCTCACCGAACTTCCTCAGCCCTGCAAGAGCGGGCACTATCGAGGAACTTTTGGAACAGGTATGCGGCACACCGCGCGAGGACATCAGGGCGGATATGCTCGAAACTGCCCAACAGCAACCTTCCCTGCCCGTGTGGACACGCCGCCTGGCAGACGATCCAGCTCTGTTCGCCGAACTCTGCACAGGGCTCGGCCATCTCCACGCATGCCTGCTGGCTCCGTACTGGGCACAGTTCACAGACCACCTGGCGGTCGACCGAACCCTGCGCCTGAGGCAGTTGCTCGCCGGCGGCGTCGAGCAGCTGCTGACCCAGGCCAACCCCCGGTGGATGCGATGGATCCCGCCAGTGCTGGAAATCCGGATGGCGAACGGAGCCGATCGCGACCTTTACTTGGAGGGGCAAGGCCTCCTGCTCATTCCGTCGATGTTCGGCACACGCGCCATAGTCACCAACAGCGAGCCTGTGTCCGTGAGCTATCCCGCCTACCAGGACCAGCACGCCCAGGAGCTCACGGCCCTTGCTTCCGTGACTGGCCACGGGCACTCCTCTGGTGTGTCGGCGCTTCTCGGGCGGACGCGCACTGTGGTGCTCACCACCATCGCGGAGCACCAGGGCTGCTCCACCAAGGAATTGGCCGCTCGTGCAGGTATTGCGGCCGCGAGCGCCAGCGAACACGCAACCGTTCTCCGCGAAGCCGGACTGATCCGCTCCCTGCGCCACCGAAACTCCGTGATCCACAGCCTCACCCCCCTCGGCCAGGCACTCCTCAACGCGCCGGGGGCAGCCTGAGGTCCCAGGGGGATGGCGAACAGCAACTGCTGGTTGACGTCACCGACGACGCGTCCGTGGGCCCAGTCGTCGAGCTCCCGCTCCGGGCGGGATTCGTCCCAGGCAGCGCCATCGGCAGCGAGTCAGCCGCGTCGCCGCCGGGTCGGCCACCCCCCTGCGGTGGCCGACCCAGCGGTGCGGCTAAGCGGATGACTTGAAGTTCTGCGCGTAATTCCTCGGCAGCCAGGGCGAGGACCAGGGTGCGGCGGTGGTCAGCATCTGGGTGGGTGAGCGTTGTCGGAAGAAGGCGTGGGCCTGGCTGTCCCGCGTGAAAACCTGGGTTCGGGCCCCTGATCAGGACGTTTCGCTGCGGGACGGTGGTGGACCGGGGCATGATCGGGATCCATGCGGTGGTCATGGATCTATCTGCTGACGCGCAGGTCGCTAGAGCTGGCAGGCCTCAGGTTCCTGGGCAACGCGGCAAAAGATGTTGAACTGCTGGTCCTTCGGCACCAGCTCGCGGTGCTCCAACGCCGAGTCGGCCAACCCAAGTTGGAACCGGCCGATCGGGTCCTGCTGGCGGCCCTGTCGCGTCTGCTGCCCAGGCAGAGTTGGAGCAGCTTCTTCGTCACCCCAGCGACGCTGCTGCGTTGGCACCGGGAGCTGATCGCGGACAGGTGGACCTACCCTCACAAGAGGCCGGGTCGGCCGCCGATATCGGTGGAGACGCGGGAGCTGATCCTGCGTCTCGCGCGGGAGAACCCGTTGTGGGGACACCGCAGAGTGCAGGGAGAGCTGTCCCGGTTGGGCATCACCGTCTGCGCCGCCACCGTCCGGTCAGTACTGCGGCAGGGCAACATTCCGCCCGCGCCCCAGCGGGCTCACGACGCCTGGGCCTCCTTCCTACGCGC
>NZ_JBSFJX010000302.1:0-7760 GCF_053598275.1 Streptomyces sp. NPDC001156
CACCGCGACCAGCCGCAACAGCCCCTCACGCCCAATTACCGGCACTTCACCTACCTGATACCCATTCATAGGTGCAGTGTGCTTGGCAGATTGAGGAATGCTTCCAGGCCGCCAAGAGCCAGGTCGGACTCGACCACTACCAGGTCCGCAACTGGACTGCCTGGCACCGGCACATCACCCTCGCCATGCTCGCCCTGGCCTTCCTGACCGCCCTCGTAGCCGACGCGACCCCCAAACCGCCCGCAGGTACGTACCACTTCGTCCGCAGCCGCGATCCGATCACGCTGACTGTCCCGGAGATCCGACACCTACTCGTCGCCGTCTTCAACCCACCAGCCGTGACCGCGGCCAGGCTGCTGCACTGGTCCAACTGGCGCCGACGCCACCAGGCAACAGCCCGCCGCAGCCACTACCGACGACGAACCGCCAGCGAACCCGCTGGATAGATCACGAAACCGCACTGGAGTACTAGGCCACATAGACCCGAGATAACGGTCGTCGTTATCGCCTACATCGAGGTCTAATTCAGACCATCGGCTGGCGCCCTGGCCTGCCGGTCACTGCCCGCCAGACCCGGCTACCCCGCACCATTCGGTCAGTGCTTGGCGGGCGGCGTCGATGCGACGTTCAGGCGACTCGTCCGAGATGGCCCACGCGATATAGGCGTCTGGTCTGACCAGAACGCTTTTCTTGGTGGCCCCCTTGGGTGACACGATCTCGACCTCGCCGGCCCACTCTGTGATGAGTGAGGGGAGGCGTTCGGTGTCGGCCGGGGTGACAAGGATGAACCGTCGCTTGCGGAGGGCTTCGTAGAGTCTGCGTCCGTCGGTGAGGGGGATGTCAGGTGCCCGCTTGCCGACGAGGGGGTGTGCGCCGGCCGGTGCGGCGTAGGAGATGTCGATTCCCGAGATTGCCTTGGCCAGTCGTCGGGCCACTGGTGGGGTTTGCAGCACCGTACGCGCTGAGAGGTCACGGAGGCCGCACAGTGCCCGTGGTGTGGTGAGGACGCCGCGGAGCAGTGCGCCGCTCATCCGCAGGACCCGGTGTCCTACCGGGTGCCGTTCGTTCTGGTAGCTGTCGAGCAGGGCCTCGGGTGCGCGTCCGCGCTGAACGGCTGCGAGTTTCCAGCTCAGGTTTGCGGAGTCCTGGATGCTGGTGTTGAGGCCCATGCCGCCGGCGGGGGAGTGGACGTGGGCGGCGTCGCCGACGAGGAATACTCGGCCTACTCGGTAGCGGGGTGACTGGCGTTCGTCGCTGTGGAATCTGGAGAGCCAGCGGGGGTCGTGCATGCCGAAGTCGCTGCCGAGCGCCTGGCGGGCGACGTCTTTGATTTCTTCCAGATCGACCGATGCGTTGTCGGGCATGGGGTGGTGGCGATTCCAGGCCATGACCCTGAACCAGCCGTCGCCGAATGGGACGACGATGGCGAAGGCGTCTCCGGTCGCTGCGACGGTGGGCGGCTTCTTCGGCGGGTCGGCCATGCGGACGTCTGCGAGCATCATGGAGCGGACGGCGGAGCGGCCGGGGAATGGGAGGCCGAGGGACTGGCGCACGCAGCTGTTTCGTCCGTCTGCGCCGACTACGTAGTCTGCGCGCAGGCTGTGTTCAGTGCCGGCTGGTGTCTTCACGGTGACGTCGACACCGGTGGGGTCTTGCTGAAGTCCGGTCACTTCGTGGGCCCGCATGATGTTCACGCCGTGTGTCAGGGCGCGGGATAGGAGCAGTCGCTCGGTGTTGTACTGGGGCGTCACGAGTACGTGGGGGTATCGGGTCGGCAGGTGCGAGAGATCGATCCGCAGGAATTGCAGGATCGGGTTGCGCAGGCCGGTCAGCAGCAGGTCGTCGGCCAGGCCGCGGGCGTCGAGTTGTTCCATCGTTCGGGCGTGGACGGCGAATGCGCGGGTTAGCTGGGATTCCCCTTCTCGCCGTTCCACGACGGTGCAGCGCACTCCGGCCTCGGCCAGGTCACCTGCGAGTAGCAACCCTGCTGGACCAGCACCGACGACCAGCACGTCAATGTCGGATCCCATAGTCTGTCCTCCGCGTCGACAGAACGAGTAGTACGACGGGTGATTATCAGACTGCCGCCCACCGCCAGCGGTGATGTTCAGGGCGGGTGGGTGACCGTGCCCGGGAGTTCACTCGGGTGGTGTAACCCGTGGCTTCTCCTGACCGTGCAAGCGCCCGCAGCATCGTATGGACCACCGTACGAGACGGGCCACTTCCCCGCCTGTCAGGCATCGGCCCGGAGGCGCTCCCTAACCGCGTCCCGGACAGCCGCGTTCGGAGCGGCTGAACCTGGCTCGGCGGCCAGGGCGATCGCGCGCCGTCTCCACAGTGCGCGTCCGGTCCTGTGCCGCATGGATGGACGGAGCGCGATCGGTTCGCCGTGTCAGCCGATCGGGCTTGCGCCCTGCTGGAAGACGTTGATGAGATTTCCGTCGTTGTCACGGATCGCGGTCGAGATGCTGTCGTCGCCGAGGTCCATCTGCTCCCAGACGGTCGTCACGCCCAGGTCACGGAAGGTGCGGGTCACGCTGGCGAGGTCCTCGACGCGGAAGACCAGGGCCTTGTTGCCGATCGGGCGGATGTGGGCGGGGGGCTCTGCCGTCAGTTCGGGGATCCGCACACCGCCTGCGGGCTGAAGGAGTTCGAGCCGGAACCCGGGGCCCTCCAGGAAGGCGACGTCGGCTCCGATGGCGTCGAAGCGGGACTTCGCCAGCAGGGTGAGGCCGAACACCCGGTTCCACCACTGGATCGACGCGTCGAGGTCACTGACGGTAATCGTCACGTTGTGAAGGCTGTAGGCGAAGGGCGGCTGGGCAGCGGTGGTCATGGTGATCACTTTTCGTTGGGTGTGTGCAGTCGTTTGCGGTGGGGCGCGCGAGACTCTCGTGCAGTCCCGCCCGGCTTCTCTCTGCCGTGCAGCGGAACGGTCTGTGCCCGTCTGCCGCCGACCCGACGTCCACTTGCAGTAGCGAATCCACGGGTCGCAGCTCAAAGGTAGGCCTTATGGACCGCACGGTCAAGAACGTATGTCCTCTTCAGGCGCATTGCGAAGTCGGTGGATCAAGGCACCATTTGAGTGCTCGCTGTCGGCGTACGGAAGAGAGGCGCGAGCGAAGTCCTGCGCGGACTTGGGGAGCTGGAGACCTCGCCCCCAGGGCCCGTGGGCAATGGTCCGGCGCCGTCGGCTGAGAGCGTCGTCCGGCCCGCGTTGAGGCGCAACCGTACGGCCGGAGAGCCTGCTCAAGGGCATGGTGAAAGGGGCAGGCTGTCAACCGCGCTGGAGCGGGCGCCCGGGCCACTCGTGGGGGCGTTCGGAGGGCAGGTGCGCCGGACGCTCGCACGCCGACTCGACAGGCCCACCCGGATCCCTGCCTGTCGGCACATCACCTGTGAAAGGTGCCGGCCCGCAGGATAGTCAGGGCCGGGACAACTGCTTGAGGGCGGCCTGGCTTATCTGCAGCAGAGCTGAGCCGTCCATGTCGGTCTTCGCGAGAAACTCGATGCCCTGCATGACGCCAAGGAGCAGTCGCCCGAGCTCCTGGGCGTCCGTGCTCGGTTCGACCGTCCCCTCGTCCTGGGCTTCCTTCACGCAGGCGATCAGAAGATCTTCGACCGCTTGATAGCTGGTCCGGGCCCGGGAGACGACATCCGGATCATTGCTGTGCAGCTCGGACGTGCTGTTGACCAGAAGACAGCCGCGCCGCTGCGGGTCCTCCGTGAATCCCTTGGCCACCCCCTCAACCAGCAGGGTCAGGCGTTCGAAGGCCGTACCGGGCCCGGTGAGGACCGCCCGAACGCCGTTCAGCTGTTCGTCGCGGTAGCCGTCCAGCACGTGCAAGAACAGCTGCCGCTTGTCGCCGAAGGCCCCGTACAGGCTCCCCTTGCCCAGTCCCGTGGCGTCCGTCAGGTCCTGCAGTGACGTAGCCGCGTAGCCCTGATTCCAGAACTGCTCGCGCGCAGATTTCAGTACCTGGTTCTCGTCGAAATTCCGCGGTCGTCCCATGTTCCACAGCATACGTTGTTCTTGACCTATCGGTCCAGATTATGAGGTGCCGTCCCGGCCGTACGGAGCGCCGGGAGGGCTGGGCGGTCTCTCCGTCATCGCCGCACAGGGCGGCAGGCCGCGCGATGGCGGGGGTGCGTGATGCATGGCTCCCGGTCGGAGCCTTTCGCGGCGCCCCTCGCGGACGGGTCGGCGTCGGCCTGCCTGTCGCTGCCCGGAGGTGTGGATGCAGTCACGTTTTTGTCCGTGCGGTCCATAACGCGGTTCTTTACCGTACAGTCCATAACTGGGCCCGGGACCGTCCGGTTCGGGCTGTAATGCCGCAGTGACACTTGGTGCACGTCTTCTGGCGTTCGCACCGGACAGGGGTAAACGATCATGGGACAGCTTGACGGG
This sequence comes from Streptomyces sp. NPDC001156, assembly GCF_053598275.1. NCBI lineage: Bacteria > Bacillati > Actinomycetota > Actinomycetes > Kitasatosporales > Streptomycetaceae > Streptomyces > Streptomyces sp. NPDC001156. Next base: position 4,409 of record NZ_JBSFJX010000302.1, read on the forward strand.
AAGACGGCAGTCGTCACCGGAGGCAACAGCGGAATCGGACTGGCCACCGCCAAGCGATTCGCACGTGAGGGCGCGCACGTGTTCATCACGGGCCGCCGGCAGGAGGCTCTCGACGCCGCGCTGGTCGAGATCGGTGGGGAAGCCACCGCTGTCCGGGGCGACGTCGCGAACCTCGCGGACATCGACCGCCTCTACGCGGCTGTCGCCGAGCAAGGCCGGTCCATCGACGTACTGTTCGCCAACGCGGGCGGCGGTGAGTTCGCCGCTCTTCAGCAGGTCACCGAGGAGCACTTCGACGCCACCTTCAACATCAACGTGCGAGGCATGCTCTTCACCGTTCAGAAGGCCATTCCGCTGCTCAATGACGGCGCCTCGGTGATCCTGACCGGATCGACTGCCGCCACCTCAGGCGGCGCCGCCTTCGGCGTGTACGCCGCGTCCAAGGCCGCGGTCCGTTCCTTCTCCCGCACCTGGGCCAACGAACTCAGCGGCCGCGCGATCCGAGTGAACACCCTGGTGCCCGGCCCGATCGTCACCCCGGGCATCACCGGCCTGGCCGCGGACGCCGACCAGGCCGCGAAGATGAGGGACGTCTTTGCCAGCCAGATTCCGCTGGGCCGGATGGGGCACCCGGACGAGGCCGCAGCTGCCGCACTGTTCCTCGCCAGCAATGAGAGCAGCTTCGTCACCGGATCCGAGCTGTTCGTAGATGGCGGACTCAACCAGATCTGACCGAAGCCATACAGCCGGCGGAAGCGGCAGAAGACACGAGGCCTTCCCCTGGCAGGGCCCCACAAGGCACGAATCACCCCGAGCCCCTCCGCCGCTGCGGGAAGGACCCGTCACCGACGCTCTTGCCCATGGTGACGGCTAGCAGTCCGCCGCTGCGCCCATGGAAAAGACGCCTGCTTCTGAGCGTCGGCACCGGCGTAAGCAACATGAGGGGGGCCCGGTCGTTAGCGGCCGGACCCCACTCCTATGGTGCCGTGCGAGTCAGATCACCACCGCTACCCTCGTCCGCGGCCGTCGCCCACGCCCGTGCAGAGCGTGACGAACCCGAGCAGCCACAGCACCAGGAAGGCGGGCGCCACCCGCCAAAGGGACTTGACGGCGAACCCGCACCGAACGGGACGCGTGCGAAAGCAGAACGAGCAGCAGGGAAGCCATGGTTGTCGACGTCGTGTGCCGTGGCCTGCCCTGCTGCAGCTCCTTCAGCCCGTAGCTCGCTGAACCGGACCAGAGGATGTCGAGCTGCTCAGCCGGATCTGCACGGCGGCCGGCGACGGCGGGTTCGGGTCCGACGCCGGCCTGCCCTCCACGACCGGCGGCCAGCGCGCAGCACGGCATCCGACGGGAGGGCCTTGCTACTACAGCGCAAGGTCAGTGAGGACCAGCACGCGCTCGTAGGTGTAATCCATCATGGCGAACTTCACTCCTTCACGGCCGACACCGGACTGCTTGACCCCGCCGTAGGGCATCTGGTCGGCGCGATAGGAGGGCACGTCGCCGATCACGACTCCGCCGACCTCCAGAGCCCGATGCGCTCGGAAGGCAGCCTGCAGGTCGCGTGTGAACACGCCTGTCTGCAGCCCGTACTTGGAGTCGTTCACGGCCGCGAAAGCCTCGGCCTCACCGGACACCTTGAGCACCGTGAGAACTGGCCCGAAGATCTCCTCGCAGGCCAGGGTCGTGTCTGCCGGAACATCCGCGAGGACCGTAGGCGCGTACGAGGCGCCCTCCCGCTTGCCGCCCGTATACAGCGTGGCCCCGGAACCGACGGCTTCGTCGACCCACGACTCGACGCGGCATGCTGCGTCCTCACTGACAAGCGGACCCACATCGGTTCGGTCATCCGAGGGGTCGCCGGTGACCTGAGACTCGACGGCTGCGACGATAAGCGGCAGCAGTCGGTCGTACACCGCGGCGTCGGCTATGACACGCTGCACGGAGATACAGGACTGCCCGCCCTGATAGTTGGAGAACACAGCGATACGCTTGGCGGCCCAGTCAAGATCCTCGTCGCTCGCAAAGTCGGCCAGCACCACGGCCGCGCCGTTCCCGCCGAGCTCCAGTGTGCAGTGCTTCCTGGGGACCGAGTCCATGATGGCGTACCCGACCCTCTCGGAGCCGGTGAACGAGATGACCGGCAGGCGCTCGTCCTGCACCAGCCCCGGCATCCGGTCATTGGCGACGGGAAGGATGCTCCATGAACCGGCCGGCAGTTCGGTCTCGGCAAGCAGGTCACCGATGATCAGGCCCGAGAGCGGAGTATTGGGCGCCGGCTTCAGGATGATCGGGGCGCCGGCCGCGATAGCCGGGGCGACTTTGTGGGCACATTGGTTCAGCGGGAAGTTGAACGGCGTGATCCCCAGCACAACGCCCTTCGGGAAGCGGCGGGTGAGCGCGAGCCGGCCCTGGCCGCCGGCGTCAGTGTCCAGCCGCTGAGCCTCGCCACTGTTGAAGCGGCGCGCTTCCTCCGCGGCGAACCTGAACACGGACACCGCACGGCCGACCTCGCCGCGAGCCCATTTGATCGGCTTTCCGTTCTCCGCGGATATGAGCTGCGCGATCTCCTCGCTGCGCTCCACGAGGCGCTTGCTCACGTGGTCGAGCGCGGCGGCACGCACATATGCCGGCGTAGCCGCGAACTCATCGCGAACGGCGTATGCCGACGCCACCGCCTCCTCGACCTGCTCGCCGGTGGGAATACTGACCTTTCCGATGAGCTGCCCGGTCCAGGGGGAGCTAATAGCCAAGGTCGTCTCACCACTGGCCGCGCGGCCGGCGAGCCAGAAAGCACGGGTGGGAATCATGTCCTGTCACGGCCCTTTACGTCTGAAGATGCGCTGACGTGCATCCGCCAGCAGTTAAACCGTAGGACCGCTGAGGTGACAGACGTTTTGTACGTGGTGTAGTGAGCGCATGCAGGCGCATGCCGGAAGGTAGGCTTTCGCGCGGCGGTCCATCCTTCGGACGGTGACTCGCGGTTATCGACGTTCGATACGAGACCATTGACCGACGCCCGTCGCAGCATTGGTTCTTTCGACACCCGATCCTGGTGTGACTGCCCGACGGAACCTGCTCGACGCGCTGATGTCTCGCGTACTAGCTTCCCGCGGACGGGGCTGCGGAAAGGAATTCCTCAACGCTGAGTGTCGCGTGCGAAATGAGCGGATACCGCAAGATCATGGCATCGTAGGCAGGGGTGCAGGAAGACGCGGTTGAGTTGCGACTCGTCGAGTCCGCTGAGCCCTGCCCGATCTTGGTGGCTAATTCCAACTGTCATGCTGCGAGGCTGAGTTGGAGTCTGGCGAGGTGGCTGTGGCTGCCGCGGTCGAGGGGGTGGCCGTTC
>NZ_JBSFJX010000303.1:0-7724 GCF_053598275.1 Streptomyces sp. NPDC001156
GTGCCCACCGGCAGGCAACCCGCGTCAACTTACGCGGGGGCATCGGTCCTCAGCTCCCGGACGGTCACGGTTCCGAACGCTTCATACGGTCTACTTAGGCGAGCGCGACATCACAACAGGTATGTGCCCGCCGCGTATCCGAGAGGCTCCCCATTGAGTTCCAGCCTGAGACCGTTGGGGTCCGCCACGAAGAGGTTCGGCGCTACCCCTCCCTCTATCTCCATGAACGGGATGCCACGTTCATGGAGACGAGTCTTGATGTCGGCGAAAGTCTCATCGGTTACCGACAGCGCCACGTGGTGGCCTCCGCCGATGGTCTCCGCGTACTCGGGGTGGGGATGGCCCGGGAAGTCAAAGAAGGCGAGCATGTTGCCGTTTCCGATGTCCAAGAAGAAGTGCGTGGACCCCGGGTAATCGCGATTTTCGACCAGGTCCACGAGCGGGAAGCCCATAACGTCCCGGTAGAAGAGGATCGTCTCCTCCACGTCTCGACAGATGAACGCAGCGTGATGAAGTCCTCGGGACGAGGTCTTGGGCCGTTCCGCGACGTCGACGAGATACCGCTCTTTCAGCTCGTCCTGGCGACGCCGTATGGCCTGCAACTCTTCACCTTGCGGTTCGGGCATGGTTGAAATCCTCTCGCTGTCTTCCAGGGTGCCGTGACCGGGCTGGCTGGCACTCATGGGCGAAGGTGACCAGACTCGGCCAGATCCTTGACGTGTCAAGTATATGCAATGTGCTTGCACCGTCAACTAAACCTGATGCCGGCAGCGGGAGGCATGGCATACCAGCGTCGGCGGCGGTCAGGCACACCGACGCGTCAGAGGTGTCGGACACGCGCGAAACTCCCGCATGGTTGTCATCGCCCGAGAGTGACGGCTTCGTGGCGCGGGAGGCGTTCAGTTTCCCGCGAGCAGGTGCGCCAGCTCGGCATCAAGGTCGAGTTGGCCGGACTCGGCCCCCGGCGGCACTACGGAGCGCGTTTCGCGCAGGAAGGCCTCCACGCAATGTGCGGGGACCTCGAGTAGGACCGAGCCCGCAGGCGGCGTGAGCGCGATGTAGAGCACGTCGCGTCCGAGTCCGTCACCCGACCACATCCGGACGTCTCCGTGACCGGCGTGCCCCTTAAGGGCCTGAGCCAGCATTGTCACGGCTGAAGAACCGCTCGACCGTCCCGCCGTGGCGGACGGGGTAGAAGGCGGCGTGGACGGCATAGGGATCGTCGGCCTCGTATTGCAGCCCCATGGACAGCGGCATTGACAGGTCACGTGATACGACAAGCCGCACGGGCAGTTCGTACGCCACGGTTCTCAACGATTTCACAGCCATTCACTCCGAGGTGCCTGCTGCGCCATTCCCTCCGATCGCTCGCGCCCGGTCCCGGGTCGTGGCGAAGAACGGCCACGGTGACGCGGCGCGAACCATCGACGAGGAGAGACGGCGAAGGCGGTTCCTGTGCCGACCCCTGCCCGGCCGGGAGACGATCTCACCGCAGCGGGCCTGGGGCCGTTTTGCTGAGCGGTCACCCGACGACGCCAAGACGCAGCCTTCGAACTGCGCCTCGGCGCCGATGTGCATCAACTGGACGATGACCGCCGACGACAGGGCGGGCCTACGGGCTCCGGGCGGGCCCATGCGCACCTGGCGGGCCGGGACGGGCCGATCAGGCTCGCCGACATCGCGAATGGCCAGCCGTAGCACTCCTTGCCTGGGGCGATCCTCGATCCAGGGGAGATCGCCCGCCTCGACATACGAAGGCGTGAACGCCTGGGCGGCATCCTCCACGAGTACGAACATGCCGCGTGACCTGGGCGGACGAGGTTTCTGGCAAGGGCAACGTCACCCCGTACCCCGCGCTGCGCATCCAGCGCCACGACATCCTCAGCGGCCTGCGCGACACCGCCTGATGGAGATCACCACTGGGTAGGCGGACGCCCAGCTCGCGAAGCACACGAGACTGTCGGGACCCCACAGTCGTTCGGGCCACCCTCGAACGGCGCGCATCTCATCTACTTGCACGGTGAAGTACTTCTGGTCTAATTTCTTGACGAGGCAAGTTCTTTGCTCGCATCGGGCCGGGGTGATCTGGATCCACCAGGAGGCCGGTGTGTGTGGGCCTGGGAGCCTCTTGAGCGCGCCCGTCCAGTTCAGAATGGAGATCCCATGAGCTTTCCAGTGACCGCGCTGGACCCTGACGACCCGCGCTGGAACACGCGCGGTGCGCTCTACGTGCCATCGGGTCGTGGACCGACGGTATGGGCTGCGGGCGACGTCTACACGGTCAAGGCAACGGGTGCGCAGACGAACGGGGGTTCGGCCTTATCGAGGCCACGGTTCCGGCGGGCGGCGGACCGCCGGCTCATGCTCACACCGAGCAGGAAGAGACCTTCTACATCCTCGACGGTGAACTTGAGTTCCTGGATGGCGACCACATTTTCACGGCCGTCGCGGGGGATTTTGTCCACATCCCCCGGGGCATCCGTCATCGCTTCACGAACAAGGGCAACCACGCAGCGAAGATGATCTTTATGTTCACCTGGTTCCTCCGAGGATGCCCTGGCCTTCAGGCTGGGGAGGAATCGGACTCCTGCGGAGCAGGGCAGGCAACGGAGTTTCGCCTCCAGGGCGAAAGACCGTCCACGCGACCGGGTAAGCTGCTCGGTGTGCGTTGCGAGAACCAAGCGCGCACACCGTGCTGAGCGAGAGCCAGGCTGGCACAGCAACTCCTTTGCTTGTAGTACCGAACCGGGCAGGTTCCGACCCGGCTGGTGTTGAGGGTGTAAGACCCGTAGGTCCGCTGGGCCGCAGGCAGCCTGAGCCAGGAATCCCCCTGCTTCAGCGGAGGGAGGGTTCAATCCTCCTGGACCGGAACAGGTCATGCTCGACTACTCCATGCCGGCGCGGCCCGGTGAGGCGCCGCCGCCGGTTGACGAACAGCAAATCGCGCTTGGGCTGGAGGCGACCCGGCGCCAGAAGGCGATCCTGCTTCCGGAGCCTTTCTGATCGCTGGAGCGGGCCAATCCTGGTGGCAGCTGCGTGCTGGGCCCTTGCGAGCCGACGCGCGGGCTGATGATCCGGAGTCTTTCCAACACACTGGTCAGTGAGCGGCGGGTCACATGCTGGCGGCGCTGAGCACGTTTCTGGCCCATGCCACAACCGAGGGTGAGGCGCGCGGGCCCAGGCTGCCACGTCGCCTCGGTCGGTGCTCGGTCTGGATTGCACATGACCCCGCTTGGTGGGGCCGCATCCGTCAACCCAGGCCCACTCGGCCCCACCGACTCCACGGACAACTTCCTCCCCGCCCCGGTCTGTACCTGGCGCACCGACCCTCTGCACCTGCCCCACCAACACCACCGCCGACGGGTGGCGCCGTCCAGAGGATCGGCGGACACGAGCGGCCGTCGCCTCGACAGTGGCCCGTTGGTCATTCAGCGCCGACGGGCCATGGCCCGCACCGCGTTCGACCGGCCCAATGCACTCCCTCGCCCATATAAGGAGACATATCGTGACAACACCGGAGATTCCTGCCGCGGCGCAGGACTACGAGCGAATGATGGGCATGGTCACTGGGTACTGGGTGACTCAAATCGTCCGTGCCGCAGCCGTGTACAACCTTGCTGGTCACCTGGCGTCGGGGACGAACACCCCCGAGGAGATCGCCGAGGCGGAGTCCACCGACCCTGACGCCACTCGTCGTCTCATGCGTACGTGCGCGTCGCTTGGCCTGATGACTTCGGACGACGGTGCGCACTACGCTGGCACGTCCTTGCTCAACACGCTGCACAAGGATGCCCCCAACTCGCTGCATTACTTCGCGGTTTCGCAGTCCGCACCGGGGCACTGGCTGCCGTGGGGCCGGTTTCCGGAAACCGTCCGCACCGGTGACCACCAGGTGAAGGCCGCCCACGGGGCCGCGACCGTCTTCGACTACTTCGCCAGCCACCGTGACGAGGCGTCCTTCTTCACCCAGTCCATGACCAACCTCTCGGTCGCCGCGGCGGTGGATGTCGCTGCTGTTCTCGACACCAAAGGCGTCAGGCTCGCCATGGATGTCGGCGGTGCCTCCGGCCATGTCGTCCGGGCGATGATGAGGGTCAATCCGGAACTCCGCGGCGGGGTTTTCGACTTGCCGCACATCGTCCCCGCGGCTGCGGAGGCCGCCCAGGCCGACGGGCTGGCGGAGCGTTTCACTGTCGTCGGCGGGGACTTCTTCGAGGAGGTTCCGGCGGCGGACCTCTACGTGTTGAAGTACATCCTGCACGATTGGGACGACGACAGCTGCGTGCGCGTTCTGAAGAACTGCCGGTCCTCGCTGGTGGACGGCGGCCGCATTGCCGTGGTGGATCACCTCGTCGGCGGGATCGGGGAGCCTGGGCTCGCTCCCCTGATGGATATGAACATGCTCGACATGACCGGTGGCCGGGAGCGAGAGATGAGCGAGTTCGACGCGCTGTTCGCTGCAGCCGGTCTGCGTCGCGTGAAGGTGAGTACCGCAGGCGCCTTCGCCGTCATCGAAACGGTTCCAGCGGCTTGACGCTGCCCTTGCCGAACCTTATCCGTCCTGGTGGGTTGGGTGTGCGGGTGCATGGGATCTTGACAGGGAAGAGCACCAGAAACAGCATGAGCCGCCTGCCGACGCCGAGCTGACGGTCAGCGAACGCGCCCGGCTGAGGGAACTCGAACGCCGCATTGGCGAAGTCGAGACACGGCAGCTGTAGTTCCGGCGTCTTCCCTGGTCAGCAGCTCGCGGGGTCGGGTGGGGGTATGGGTACGGCCACCGTGATCATGAACGTTTGTGACGACGTTTCAAGAAGCGGTGGCCGTGGAGGTCACGATAGCCCAGGCAGTCTGGGGCCGGGTGTTTGGGACGGCGATGGACGTGATCGCGGACTGCTTCGCGCGGCCTGAGACACGCACGACGGCGGCGGAGATGGTCAGCGGGCTGCTGGCAGAGGTGGACACGCGCAACTGCTGGACGCTGGCCCAGGCGCTGGGGCATCCGGGGCCGCACCGGCTGCAGCACCTGCTGTCACGCGCGAAGTTCGACCACGACCGGGCCAGGGTGGAGATCGCCCGTCTGGTTGTGCGTGAACTCGCAGGTCAGAACGTGGTGCTGGTGGCGGACGAGACCGGCGACGCCAAATCCTCCACCGACTGTGTCGGAGCCGGCCGCCAGTACTCCGGCGCGCTCAAGGGTGTCGGTCTGTGCCAGGTCGCCGTCCACCTCGCCGTGGTCACCGAGACGGCGAGGGTGGTGATCGACCGGGCCCTGTATCTCCCGAAGGACTGGGCTGCGGACGAGGAACGCCGCGACGCGGCCGGTGTCCCGGAGGAGATCATGTTCGCCACCAAGCCGCAGCAGACCGCCGCCATGGTCGCCAACGCGCTCCAGTTGGGCATCGACGCACACTGGTTCGCGGGCGACGAGGTCTATTCCGGCCGCGAACTTCGGACGAAAATACGGGCGTTCGGACTCGGCTATGCAGTCGGCGTGTCCCATACACACGTGGTGACCGTGCGCGGGTCTTCGCGGTTGAGCGGTGCGTCTTGTTTGTGGTCTGAGGTGGTGTCACGGTCTGTGACCGCCCTGAGGGTGTCCTGGCGCTGGACGCGAGGCGCCCGTGGTCATGCGTGATCATTTCTGTTCTTGAGGCAGAACGATCATGCAGGAGCCACGGGCTTGGACAACGATGCGACGTTACTGCTTGATCTGGACGGGGTGTCCGTCCACCGCGTCGAGCTGCTGGAAGACGGCAGACGCCGGGTCCACCTCACCACAGCGGACTCGTCGGCGCGGGCCTGTCCGGCCTGCGGGGTCTTCGCCACCCGGAGCAAGGGCCGGGCACTGACCCGGCCCCGTGATCTGCCCTATGGGGAACGGGGAATGGAGTTCTTCTGGCACAAGCGCCGCTGGTGGTGTGGCGAGCCCGCGTGCCCGAGGAAGTCGTTCACCGAGAGCCTCCCGCAGATACCGGCAGGGGCCCGGATCACCGAGCGGCTGCGGGCGGCGGCCGGACGTCGGGTCCGCGATGCCGGCTCCACCGTCATCCAGGCCGCCCGCGATCTGCACCTGTCCTGGTCGACGGTGATGGCCGCCTTCACCGTGCAGGCCCGCGAGGTCACCGGGGCGCCGCTGCCCGAGGTGCGGGTGCTGGGCATCGACGAGACCCGCCGGGGCCGCACGAAGTGGGAACAGGATGCCGAAACCGGGAAGTGGCAGCTGGTGCGTGACCGTTGGCACACCGGCTTCGTCGACGCCCTGGGCGCCGGCGGGCTGCTCGGCCAGGTCGAGGGCCGCACCACCGCCGACGTCCTGGCCTGGCTGTCCACCACCGAACTGACCTGGCGCAAGAACATCACCCACGTCGCGATCGACATGTCGGCCACCTACCGCGCCGCGATCCGTACTGGCCTGCCCGACGCCATCGTGGTCGTCGACCACTTCCACATCGTCCAGCTCGCCAACAAGATGCTCTCCACCGTGCGGCGTCGCACCACCGCCGAACTGCGCGGCCGGCGCGGACGCGCCACCGACCCGGAGTGGAAAGCCCGCCGTCGCCTGTTACGCAACCGCGAGGACCTCACCGACGAACAGTTCGCGAGCATGTGGAACGCACTGCTGGACGAGGGGCAGATCGGGCAGATGCTGCTGACCGCATGGATCGCCAAAGAGTCCCTGCGCAGCCTGCTCGCCCTGGCCCGCACCGGCGCCGACCGCAACCAAGTCGGACACGCCCGCTGGAAGTTCCTCACCTGGTGCGCGGACAGCGACATCCCCGAAGTCCGCCGCCTCGCCACCACCATCGACCGCTGGTGGAACGAGATCGCCGCCTTCCTCGACACCGGCCACAGCAACGCCAAGAGCGAAGGCATCAACCGCGTGATCAAGCTGACCGCACGCAACGCATTCGGGTTCAGGAACGCGACCAACCAACGCCTCCGGACACGCTGCGTCACCACCCGCCGAGCCCGCGGACACCTCCGCACCGCTCAACTATGAAGACCCATCAAAGTCCCGTCGATGACCCACAGTTCCCTGCGGTCGGTGGGCGGCGGACCGAGTAGCTCGGCGCGCGGTCCGGCGAGAGGGTCGACGACTTGGTGGACTGCGGAGTCGGAGATGCCGAACAGGGAGCCGAGTTGCTGCATGGTGAGGTTGGTCTGGTAGGCGAGGACGAGCAGCGGGACCCGGTCGGTGAACGGCAGCGCCCCGGGGCCGGCCGCGGCCCGTGTCGGGCGTTTTCTCCCGCAGCTGCTGCACGAGCCGGTGCATCTGGGGTCCGGTCAGTCCGGTCCAGGCCCGCAGGTCGGTAGTGGTGCAGCGGGCGAGACGCAGGCCCGTAACCGACGGCGTAGGGAGTCAAGCTGACTGGCTGCAGGGGGCGTTGTCAGTGGTGGCAGGTAGCTTTGATGTGATTGCTGAGGCGGCGCATGCCCGGACGGGTCTCCGTACGTTGGCGGGTCCAGAAGGAGGTGGGAACGTCCGTGACCACGAGCCTGCTCGATGCCGCGCCCGCCTCCGATGCCGCGCCCGTTCGCCGGTTCCGGGGTAAGAACAAAGGCGAGCGCTGGAAGCGCGGCGAGGACACCGAGCTGGCGGTGATCCGTCTGCCCCTGGACGTCCACCGTCTTGACGACGTGCAGCGTGTGGAGAACCTGTACTGGGCGATGTGGGCGGTCAAGCGTGCCCTGCAACGCGACGCTCGCGCCGCAGTCGACGCGTA